>NZ_CALFQK010000094.1:0-3325 GCF_937921195.1 uncultured Salinicola sp. | reverse complement strand
CGCGGTATTGAAGGAGCAGGAGGCTGGGATGCCGACGGCGGAGGTTTGCCGCCGTTACAGCATCAGCTCCGCTTCGTTCTACAAACGGTAGTCAAAATTTGGCGTTCTGGAAGTGCTCGATGCTCGTAGGCTGAGGACGCTCGAGCAGGATAATAGTCCGTTGAAGAAGCTGCTGGTCGAGGAGATGCTCGACAACGTGGTGTTAAAGGATCTGGAATTCAAAAAAGGGACCTATACACTTTGCTAGCAAGCGAACCGAGTTCCTGCTAACCCCGCGAACAGATGGAGGCCACATATGCCCGCACCATATACTGCGAGCCAGATTGCAAAATGGCTTCTCAGCGCGATTGACCGGGACTCCGGCGACTCGATTACGCCGTTGAAGCTACAGAAATTGATTTACTATGCTCAAGCTTGGTCTTTGGCGTTGCCTGAACGCGCCTACCCACTTTTCGATGAGGATATGCAGGCGTGGGCGCATGGTCCTGTGGTGGAATCTGTTTTCCATGAGTATAAGCACGCTGGGTGGGATGCCCTACCGGCCCCCGATGAAGTTCCTGAAATTGCTGAGAAGGACGTCGCTCACCTGAGTGAAATCCTTAGTGTTTTTGGCGAGTTTTCAGCGAAGCACCTTGAGCGCATGACGCACCACGAGGATCCGTGGCTTGAGGCCCGTGGTGATATTCCGCCTGAGGCAAGGTCCAATGCTGTTATCTCCAAAGAGCGAATGATGGATTACTATCGTGGCCTCTACGAAAAGGCGGCGGATGACGAGTAATAGGCGGCTTAGGAAAGTTGCCGGGCAGCAAGGCGCTAAAACATCGAAAGCGACCGATTTGACGCTTCGAGAAGCCTCATTTTTGGGTGTTAAGCACGAACGCACGGATGGCGAGCGCCCTTACGTCAACCTCAAATACTACCGGCCCGACTATCAATGCCTATCTGACTGGACGAAGGAAAAGCTTCAGTCCTTCAGCGGGTTTTGTCGACAGATCACTCAGACCCGATGGGCTGATATTTACGCTACCGGGGGTAAAGCGGGCACGAAGGTCGGCCTTGGATATACTGTCCACAAAGACCATAGTATTCTGCCAGACAACACCGAATTGGAAAAGTTCAGCCCAGACTTAACCTGGTTCGAGTTGCGTGTAGATGCCGAGAGTAGAGTACACGGTTTCCGAGTTAAGGACGCCTTTTTCCTAGTCTATCTTGACCAAAATCACGACTTCTATCCAAGTTAGTCGATAACTTGTTTCGTCTCGTTAAAGAGATACGTCTCTACGGTGACTACATTAAGGCGCTTCGCTACCTCTTTGAAGTGTTCAATGTCAGCGCACATTTCCATGACGCCTTCGACCTTCCCGATATGGTAGCTGAGGATTGTACGCCCTTCGCCAGTTAGACATCGATGGAAGTGGGCGCGCGGCTTGCGGCTCATCTCGTACTGTTCTCCTCCCGAGGCCAGCCTTTAATCAAGACTGGAATAACTTCGATTGCGCCACGTAAACGAAACGGCTTTCTTTTGACGATAGAAAGCCGCCCATCCCCCCAAATCAATGAATCGACAAATCGTCTTATGGAACGCCAAGCCTACGAGCGCCGGAATATTCACCCCCGATACCCAGCATCTTAGCACTCGTTTCCTCATCATTGCTGGAGACAATGTTCTTCAGCTTGATAGAGAAGATAATCGACCTCGAGGCATTAGACCCACTACCGAAGTTCATGGTGCCATCTTCCATAAGCGCAAAATCAGGCGCCTGCACATTATGGAAGAACTTCGGCAACAGGAGCTCGAAGTCTGCCTGACGATGACGCGCCAGCAGAATGAAGATCCACCAACGAGCCAAATCCTCGACAGCCTCATCGCGAAGTTCCTGATCATCCTTCTTAGCCAGATGATGACCCGGAACCTTTTGTGCCAGTTCATCCACCCGAAGACGTGCAACACCACGCATCGCATCAACCAGCTTCTTCACATCACCCTTGGTCGTGATAGTCTCCGGCCGAGCCGGCGATCCAAAGGCAGACAAGCCGCGGATCTCCGTTTCACTCCAACCCAGCTTTCTGCCATACCAAGCCAAGGAAGAATGGGGCGGAAGCATCAACGGATGATTGGCACCAAGCACAGGTGAGAAGCCTGGCATCTGCGACACCACCCAATCACCTTCGCCCAATTCTATACGCGACAAATCGACCGGCTCAATTGTCCCCTCGAGACCCTCACGAGAACTTAAGTCCGGGTGACGCCTGAAAGCTACAAACGTGAAAGGCGACATGAGAGAATTGGGGCCATATTTAAAGAATGGCTTATCCGAAAGCGAACGGGACAAGCCCGTTGACCGCGGCAGCGTTCCGGCCAGCGCCAGCGTATCAGGGTATGAAGTCGGCACCGAGTCCAACATCTCGGGCACGAATATCATGCCGCCCCCCCTTACCTCAACTGAAGGAAGCTCGTCATACTCGCCTTCCTCGCTACCAGCATCAGAGACAGAACCTTCAGATGATACGCCTTGAGGCGAACCATCTTTATGCATTACTGTCGCATTCCGCGGAAGATCGTCCTGCTTCGCATGCCTCCTCGACGGAGCGACCATCGTCGGACGCTCGTCAAAATCTTCCAGCGAGGAAAAGACCAAACGTCCCTCACGGTCTAAACCCGCTTTCATCGCCGTCACGACTTCCAGTCTTCGAACGCGAAGCTTAAGTGCATCCAACTCAGGAGATGACAGCGTTCCTTCCCCCGCAAAAGAAAGCTGCTCGTCCAAAATCTTGCGCGCGTCTTCATACGCTAGGCGCAAACGACCTCGGTACTCTTCCATATCGTCGGCCTCTCCAGAGAAATCCTTCTCTTTGAGGATAGACATGAATTCCTCTTCCGTCCGCCTCGCAGCTAACATCAGGTCGTCTCTCGAGAGCGTATCCCCGGACCACTCGATGATCGCATCCCTGATACGATTGAACAGCTTTGCATTGACCCGCAGATCTTTCCATCCAGCTTTTGCTTCGAACAGCATTGAGGACAGTGGGAGCATGAATTTCGGCAGCATATGCCGCCATTGTTCAACTAAAGTTGAGCGCCGGACCATTTCAGTAAGGAGCATGGATCGCGTTTCCTCATGCTCCGTTACCCAGCGACTGAGGCCCGCTAAAACTCGATCATTGATAATCAATGCACGCAACATTTCCTCTTCATTGTCGAAGATGCTGCTCAACTCTTTATTCTCAGCAGTCACCCTCTTGGTGTCCGTTATATCGATCGGATAACGGGTCCTTTTCGTGAACAATAGCTTTGGATGGCGAGACCTTGTCTCTTCGAAGCCAT
>NZ_CALFQK010000093.1:0-21277 GCF_937921195.1 uncultured Salinicola sp. | reverse complement strand
GGCTTCGTCCACGGCCAGATGTACAACATGGCGACGCTGCTCAAGCACGGCAGCGCCGCCCAGAAGGCCGAGATCCTGCCCAAGCTCGCCAGCGGCGAATTGCGCCTGCAGTCGATGGGCGTCACCGAGCCCACTACCGGCACCGACACCACCAAGATCAAGACCACGGCGGTCAAGCGCGGCGACAAGTACGTGATCAATGGCCAGAAGGTGTGGATCTCGCGCATCCAGCACTCTGACCTGATGATTCTGCTCGCTCGTACCACCCCGCTGGCCGAGGTCAAGCGCAAGTCCGAGGGGATGTCGATCTTCCTGGTCGACCTGCATCAGGCGACCGGCAATGGCATGACGGTCCAGCCCATCGCCAACATGGTTGGCCACGAGACCAACGAGCTCTTCTTCGACAATCTCGAACTGCCGGCGGACAGCCTGATCGGCGAGGAAGGCAAGGGCTTCCGCTACATCCTCGACGGACTCAATGCCGAGCGCACCCTGATCGCGGCGGAGTGCATCGGCGACGGCCGCTGGTTCATCGACAAGGCCAGCCGTTATGCCAACGAGCGCGTCGTCTTCGATCGCCCGATCGGCCAGAACCAGGGCGTACAGTTCCCCATCGCCGAGGCGCATATCGAGGTGGAAGCCGCCGACCTGATGCGCTGGCGCGCCTGCCAGGAGTTCGATGCGGGCCGGCCGGCCGGGGCCAGCGCCAACATGGCGAAGTACCTGGCGGCCAAGGCCTCGTGGGAAGCGGCCAACGTCTGCCTGCAGACCCACGGCGGCTTCGGCTTCGCCACCGAGTACGACGTCGAGCGCAAGTTCCGCGAGACGCGCCTCTATCAGGTCGCCCCGATCTCCACCAACCTGATTCTCTCCTACGTCGCCGAGCACTTGCTCGACCTGCCACGCTCGTTCTGAGGTTGCCCATGAAGATCTCACGGCTGGACCACCTGGTGCTGACGGTGGCCGATATCGACGTCACCTGCGATTTCTACGTCCGCGCCCTCGGCATGGAGCGCGTCGTCTTCGGCGAAGGCCGGATCGCCCTGGGCTTCGGCGAGCAGAAGATCAACCTGCATCGTCACGGTCGCGAATTCGAACCCAAGGCCGACCGCCCCACGCCGGGCTCGGCGGACCTGTGCTTTCTGAGCGAGACACCGCTGGAAGAGGTGATCACCCACCTGGAGGCCGAAGGGATCACGATCATCGAAGGTCCGGTGGATCGGACCGGCGCCACCGGCCCGATCCGGTCCGTCTACGTTCGCGACCCCGACGACAACCTGATCGAGATCGCCAATCGAATCGAGGAGCGTCCGCGATGAATGACCTAGTCCATGATCAAACCCGTGATCCAACGCGTGAACTGGCAGGCTTCCTGGCTGAACTCAGTTACGCCCGGATACCGCAACACGTCGTCGAGCGCTGCCAGGCCTACTATCTGGACTGGCTGGGCTCGGCACTGGCCGGCAGGAATCACGCGCCGATCCCGCTGTTCGAGCAGTACAGCAAGCTCATGGGTCCCAGCGACGGCGGCTGTCAGCAACTGACCGATCGCCGCATGACCTCGCCGCATTTCGCCGCGCTGGTCAACGCCGCCGCGTCGCACGTGGTCGAGCAGGATGATCTGCACAACAGCTCCGTCCTCCACCCCGCCACCGTGGTCTTCCCCGCCGCGCTGGCGACCGCCCAGGATCTGGGCAGCAGCGGCGAGGAGATGATCACCGCCGCCGTGGCCGGTTACGAGGCGGGGATTCGGATCGGCGAGTTCCTCGGCCGCTCGCACTATCGCATCTTCCACACCACCGGCACCGCCGGCACGCTGGCTGCCGCCGTGGCCGCCGGCAAGCTGATGGGGCTCGACACCGACGGTTTCGTCAATCTGCTCGGCAACGCCGGCACCCAGGCTGCCGGGCTGTGGGAATTTCTGCGCGATGCCGCCGACTCCAAGCAGTTGCACACGGCCAAGGCCGCCTCGGACGGGCTCCTGGCCGCCTACATGACCCAGAGCGGCCTGACCGGTGCCCGGCATATCCTCGACGGGCCCCAGGGAATGGCGGCCGGGATGTCCACCGATGCCGATCCTAGCCGGCTGACGGATCGCCTCGGCGAACGCTGGGCGCTGGTCGAGACCTCATTCAAATATCACGCTTCCTGCCGGCATACGCATCCGGCGGCGGACGCCCTGCTGGCATTGATGCAGCGGGAATCTCTCACCCACGGCGATATCGAGGCGGTCACGGCCAGAGTCCATCAGGCCGCGATCGACGTGCTCGGCCCCGTGGTCGATCCGCGCACCATCCACCAGGCCAAGTTCTCGATGGGCAGCGTACTCGGCCTCATCGCCGTGCACGGCGATGCCAGTCTGGCCAGCTTTCGGGATCACGCCCTCCAGGACGCGGCAGTGGCCAGCTTCCGCCAGCGTGTGTCGATGGTGCTGGACCCCGAGGTGGATAGTGCCTATCCCCGACGCTGGCTGGGACGCATCGAGGTCACCACCCGCGACGGCCGCCGATTGAGCGCCGCCATCGACGAACCCAAGGGCGATCCGGGCAACACCCTGAGCCGGGAAGAGCTGGAGGCGAAGTTCCGCCGTCTGGTCAGCTTCTCCGGCGCCGCCGATGACGACGAGGTCGCCAGGCTGATCGCCCACGCCTGGAGCCTGCCCTTGGTGGCGCGCCTCGAGCCGCTGCTGTGAGCCGATTGCCGCCAACCCGCGAACCTTTATCTCTCGAACAGGAGCTGTCATGACCGCTCAATCCCCTCGCCCCCTGGATGGCATTACCGTGGTCAGCCTCGAGCATGCCATCGCCGCGCCCTTCTGCACGCGACAGCTCGCCGATCAGGGCGCCCGGGTGATCAAGGTCGAGCGCCCCGGCGTCGGCGACTTCGCCCGCGGCTACGACGAACGCGTACACGGTCTCTCATCGCACTTCGTCTGGACCAACCGATCGAAGGAGAGCCTTACGCTCAACCTCAAGCACGAGGCTGCCAAACCGATCCTCGATGACCTGCTGGCGGAAGCGGACGTGCTGGTGCAAAACCTGGCGCCAGGCGCCGCCACCAGGATGGGGCTCGGCTTCGACGCCCTGCACGCGCGGTTCCCCAAGCTGATCGTGTGCGATATCTCCGGCTACGGCGAAGGCGGACCCTACGAGACCAAGAAAGCCTACGACCTGCTGATCCAGAGCGAGGCGGGATTTCTCTCCGTCACCGGCGGCCCCGGGCAGGACGAAATGGCCAAGGCGGGCTGTTCGGTGGCCGACATTGCCGCCGGCATGTACGCCTACAGCAACATTCTCTCGGCGCTGCTGCTCCGCGGGCGGACCGGTGAGGGGTCGCATATCGACGTCTCGATGCTGGAGAGCCTGGTCGAGTGGATGGGCTACCCGATGTACTACGCCTTCGACGGCGCGACGCCGCCGCCGCGTGCCGGTGCGTCCCACTCCACGATCTACCCCTACGGCCCCTTCCCTACCGGCGACGGCGGCACCGTGATGCTAGGGCTCCAGAACGAGCGCGAATGGCAGCTGTTCTGCGACAAGGTGCTGGAGCAACCGGCGCTGGCCACGGACGAACGCTTCGATGCCAACTTCAAGCGCTCCGAGAATCGCGCCTCCCTGCGGGCGCTGATCGACAAGGTCTTTGCCGAACTCACGGCGGAACAGGTGATCGCCCGACTCGATCGCGCCCAGATCGCCAACGCCCACGTCAATGACATGGCCGGCGTGTGGAACCATCCGCAACTGGCGGCCCGAGACCGCTGGCGCGACGTGATGACGCCCGGCGGGCAGGTGCCTGCCACGTTGCCACCCGGACGCAACCTGGCCTACGAGCCCCGCATGGACGCCGTCCCCGCACTCGGCGAGCACAGCGGTGCTATTCTCGCGCAGTTGGGGTACGCCGCCGAAGACGTGAACACGCTGCGCCAGGCCGGTACGATCTGACCGTCTTTTTCGATTCGATTCCCATCATTCCCTTCGATCCTGCGAGGAAAAGCGCCCATGATTTCCCCCACTCCCCCCCGCTCGGCACTGTTCGTGCCGGCCAACCGCCCCGAGCGCATCCCCAAGGCGCTGGCCAGCGGTGCGGACATCGTGATCGTGGATCTGGAAGATGCCGTCGCGCCAGCAGCGAAACCGATGGCCCGCCAGGCGTTGGGTGACTTTCTCGAGACGGCATCGCCGGGCGCCGTCTGGGTGCGGATCAATGCCGCGGACACCGATGATTTTCTCGAGGATCTCGCGCTCTGCCGGGATCAGAGGGGTATCGCCGGGCTCGTCGTTCCCAAAGCGGAAAGCACCCGAAGTCTGGCCCAGGTGGAGGCCCTCGGCTATCCGATGATTCCACTGATCGAGAGTGCCAAGGGCCTCGACCATCTGGACAAGCTGGCGCGAGTCGACGGTGTCGTCCAGCTGAGCTTCGGCGCCCTGGATCTGGGGCTCGACCTGGGTATCGAGTCGGGTAGCGAGGGCGGCGACTGGATGCTGAATCAGGCCCGTTACCAGTTGCTGGTGCAGTCACGACTGGCCGGGCTCGCACCGCCGATCGATACGGTACATCCCGAGTTTCGTGACATGGGCGTCATCGAACGGGCTGCCAGGCGTGCGGTGGAGATGGGTTTCGGCGGCGTGCTCTGCATCCACCCGCACCAGGTCGCGGTCGTCAACTCGGCCTTCATGCCGACCGAAGATCAACTGGCCTGGGCGACGCGTGTGATCGAGGCGGCCGAGCAGGACGCCGGGGCCGGCCAAGTAGACGGACAGATGATCGACGCCCCGGTAATGGCCCGCGCCCGACGGCTCGTTGCCGCTGCCGACCGGGGCTGAAAGGCCATACCGCAACCGTTGGCGGCGAGCATCACCACCGCGCCGCCAGCTCGGGCGGAACCTCTTTTCTGACGACGCTGACCCGCGTTAACTTCTGTGACCTTGAGTTTGGCCGCCGCGATAACCTGCCGGAATACCCCCGATCCGGCGACGGTGATTGACCATGAAATTGTGTCCGCGATAAGTCATGAACTGGACGTCAAAAAATTCATGAAACAGACATTGTCATTTGAATTTTAAGATTTTTCCGTTTTTGACATCACGCCAAACCCAGAGATTTTCACCACCTAGCTCCGACTTTTTAAACTTTTTAAACCAGAAAAAGGCGCTATCTTTATCGACCCGATGGTGTCGAGTCCCACCGAAGGTTGAATATACGAATCGAGATAATTATCCGCATACTCCGCCTGGCATCGCCAATAAGGCGTCATCGAGGACGCCAAGACGACAGAACAAACTCAGGAGTGAAATGCCATGTCTCTCATCAATCCAAGAACAGTGGTTGGCGCGATCGGAGTTGCCATCCTGATGGGTGGCGTCGCGACTGCTCAGGCGCAGGACCCCATCGTCATCAAGTTCTCCCACGTCGTGGCCGAGAACACGCCCAAGGGCCAGGGCGCGAAGATGTTCGCCGAGGAAGTGAAGGAGAAGCTCGGCGACCGCGTCAAGGTCGAGGTCTACCCCAACTCATCGCTCTACGGCGATGGCAAGGAGATGGAAGCGCTGCTGCTCGGCGACGTGCAGATGCTGGCCCCCTCGCTCGCCAAGTTCGAGCAGTACAGCCCCAGCCTGCAACTCTACGATCTGCCGTTCCTGTTCGACGACATCGATGCCGTCGACCGCTTCCAGCACTCCGACGCCGGGCAGGGCCTGCTCGACTCGATGCAGGATCGCAACATTCAGGGGCTGGCCTACTGGCACAACGGCATGAAGCAGCTCTCTGCCAACAAGCCGCTGCGCGAACCCAAGGATGCCCGCGGCCTCAAGTTCCGCGTGCAGGCTTCCGACGTGCTCGACGAGCAGTTCAAGGAGCTCCGCGCCGTTCCCCGCAAGATGAGTTTCGGCGAGGTGTACCAAGCGCTGCAGACTGGTGTGGTCAACGGTCAGGAAAACACCTGGTCGAACATCTATAGCCAGAAGATGCACGAGGTGCAGCCGTACATCACCGAGTCCAACCACGGCATCATCGACTACATGGTGATCACCAACGCCGACTTCTGGAACGGACTGCCGGACGACATCCGCAGCCAGTTGGAAGATATCCTGGCCGACGTCAGCCAGAAGGTGAACAAGCAGGCCTACGATCTCAACCAACAAGCCAAGCAGTCGATCGTCGATGCCGGCACCAGCGAAATCATCCAGTTGACGCCGGAAGAGCGCGAAGAGTGGCGCGAGGCGGTTCGCCCGGTGTGGGAGAAGTTCCAGGACGCCATCGGCGAAGACCTGATCGAGGCTGCCCAAGGCGCCAATCAGTCCGATACCACCCAGTCTGAAACCACCCAGTAACCGAGCCGACCATGACACGTTTCCTGCGTGCCTGGGCGCATCTGGAGGAGGGCCTGGTGGCCTTCCTCCTCGCCCTCATGACCCTGGTGACCTTCAGCTACGTGATGGTCAACAACCTCTATACCGTCTTCTACGATGCGGCGGACTGGTTCCCGTTCGCGGAAACGCCGCTCTTCGCGATCGGTGATTTCATCATCGACCTGGCCCAGGAGATGACCTGGAGCATCGCCTTGACCAAGGCGTGCTTCGCCTGGCTGATCTTCCTGGGTATCGCCTATATCGTGCGCATCGGCGCCAACATCGGCGTCGACCTGCTCGTCAGGCTGATGCCGGAACGTGCACGACGGGGCGTGGGTATCCTCACCTGCCTGATCTGCATCGCCTATACCGCACTGTTCGCCGTCTCCAGCTACAGCTGGGTGATGGCGTTGATGCGTGCCGGCATCGGTGCCGAGGACCTGGACCAGTACGGGGTTCTGCAGTGGCACATCACGATCATCGTGCCGATCGGTTTCACCCTGGTGCTGATACGCCTGATCGAAGTCCTGATCCGGATGCTGCGCGGCCAGCAGATCACCATGGAACTGAGCAACGAATCCACCGACGCCCTGAAACTCCAGGACGAGGCTGGTACCGAGGAGAAGCCGACATGACCATCGCCTTTCTGTTCGTGGTGCTCTTCGGCCTGCTTTTCATCAACGTGCCGATCGCCTTTTCGCTGGGCATCGCCAGCTCGCTGACCATCATGCTGTTCAGCCAGGACTCACTGAGTTCGCTGGCCATCAAGCTGTTCGAGACCTCCGAACACTACACCCTGCTGGCAATCCCGTTCTTCATCTTAGCCGGCGCCTTCATGACCAGCGGCGGCGTCGCGAAACGTCTGATCAATTTCGCCAATGCCTGCGTCGGCCACATTCGCGGCGGCCTGGCGATCGCCTCGGTGCTCGCCTGCGTGATGTTCGCGGCCCTTTCCGGTTCGTCTCCGGCCACGGTCGCCGCCGTCGGTTCGGTGGTCATCGCCGGGATGGCGCGATCCGGCTACACCAAGGATTTCGCCACCGGCATCGTCTGCAACGCCGGCACCCTGGGCATCCTGATCCCGCCTTCCATCGTAATGGTGGTCTACGCCACGGTCACCGAAAGCTCCGTCGGCAAGATCTTCGTCGCGGGCATCGTGCCCGGCCTGTTGCTGGGCCTGATCCTGATGGTCGCGATCTATATCGTCGCCCGGATCAAGAAGATGCCGGCCCTGCCACGGCCATCGATCGGCGAGTTCCTCGCCACCGCCCGCAAGGCGAGCTGGGGGTTGCTGACCATCGTGATCGTGCTGGGCGGCATCTACGGCGGGTTCTTCACGCCCACCGAAGCCGCTGCCGTGGCCGCGGTCTATGCCGGTTTCGTCGCGCTGTTCGTCTATCGCGACATCACCATCAGGCAGTGCCCCGGCGTGCTGCTCGACGCCGCCAAGCTCTCGGTCGTGCTGATGTTCATCATCGCCAACGCGATGCTGTTCGCCCATGTCCTGACCACGGAGCAGATCCCGCAGACCATCACGGCGTGGGTCGTCGAGCAGGGTTTCTCGCCGATCACCTTCCTGCTGGTGGTGAATATCGTGCTGCTGGTGGCGGGGTCGTTCATGGAGCCGTCGGCGATCATTCTGATCCTGGCCCCGATCCTGTTCCCGGTCGCCGCCCAGTTGGGGATCGACCCGATCCACTTCGGCATCATCATGGTGGTCAACATGGAGATCGGCCTGGTAACGCCACCGGTGGGCCTGAACCTGTTCGTGGCATCGGCCGTCACCGGCATGCCGCTGACACGCACGATCCGGGCGGCAACGCCGTGGCTGTTCCTGCTGCTCGGCTTCCTGCTGCTGGTGACCTATGTGCCCTTCCTCTCGCTGGGTCTGCCGAACTGGCTGGGGATGCCGTAGCGGACGAGACGAACTCGCGGCATGCCACCATCAAGGGCGCCATCGCGGCGCCCTCTTTCTTCACTGGCGTCCACCCTCTTCACTGGCGCCCACCCTCTTTATTGGCGTCCATCCTCTTCTACCCTCTTCCGGCGTTCCGACCTCGCCGTCCGACGAATCGAGCGGCGTTACTTCAACCACCAGGACAGAATCAGCAGCAGCAGCAGCACGGTGGCGATGGCCTGCCACACGTTGGCCGGTTCCCGCCACGGACGCCGCCCCTCTTCGTCGCCTTTCGGCGCGGGGCGCAGATGATAGGCGAGTTCCGTGATACGACGGAACCTCAGCGCCCGCAGCGGGTCGAGGGAGCGGCGCAGCGCATCGTCGAGATCACCGCTGATCGCCGGGTTGCTCAACTGCGCGCGCCGGTAGGTCATCTGCTCCAGATCGGTATGGCTGCGCAGATGATTGGGCAGGAGGGTATAAGGCAGGTGGCCGGTGAGCATCCAGTAGATGGTGGAAGCCAACGAGTACTGGTCGCTGCGCCGACCGACCTCGGTGTCCAGCGCATACTCCGGCGCGCTGTGCTCGGTCAGCCCGACCTGACGCGCCAGTTGACGTGCTTCGCCCTGGGCGTCGCCCTCGCGCTTGTGGCAGGCCCCGAAATCGGTCAGCAGCAGGTTGCCATGCCGGTCGATCAGGATGTTGTCGGGATGAATGTGCTGGTGCAGGACGTCGTGGCGATGCAGCGCCTGTACTGCCTTGACCAGCTGGCGCGCGATTTCGAGACGCTGCTCGAGACTGGCCTGAGGGTGTCGTCCCAGCCATTCGGTCAAGGTTTCGCCATCGACGTAGCTCATCAGATAGTAGAGATAACGTCGTGGCCGAGCCGGCTCCATCACCTTGACCACGAACGGCGAGTTGACCCTTTCGACGACCCACTGCTGCAGGCCGAAGTGCTCGAGATAGACGTTGCGCGTGGAGAGTTCGGGGCTGGGCGCCTTCATCACCATGTCGCGGCCGCTGCGCACGTCCCGCACACGGTAGAGTCGGGCCTTGGCGGTTCGCGACAGGATATCGACGACTTCCAGGCCGTCGAGCCGCTCGCCCTTGGACAGCTCCGGCGGCACCGGCAGGTGGTGAAAGACCCGCGGCGGCTCGTCCGGTTCGTCGTCCGAGAGCCGGTCGACACGAACCAGTTGGAAGCAGAATTGGTTGGCGTTGTAGCCGCGCTCGATGGCCCGCTGGTTGGCCGCCTCGGCAAGCCGCTCGCAGGCGGCGTCCAGATCGCTGACGTCGGCCCGGATCAATTGTACGTACTCCGACGGCACCAGGGTGCCGCGGACAGCCTGGGTCATGAACAAAAACAGATCGCCCTGCTTGAGCGAAAAGGTCGAGTAGTCGATGTCCACGTGGCCATCCATCCCCAGCGCCCGGGAAGGGTAGCGATACCCGCCCAGGTCGGTGACGTGGTCCCGCGTCAGTTGCTCGAACTCCGCCCCCCGGATGCGGTAGACCAGGGTATCGCCCATGTGGAACAGGTGAGCGTCATGCTGATGAAAGATCATCGCCGACAGCGAGCAGATGTAACTCCCGCCTTCGATATAGCCGCTCTGGCTGTGGCACCAGCTGTTCAGGGCACGTAGCACGCGGGTCGCGGAGGTCTTGATGTCCCAGTGCTCAGGGGTCGAGTAGTAGTCGGCGAGGAATCCCCGCACACTGAGATCGCCGGCCTGCTTGGCGATCGAGTTGCGCCAGGTGGAGTCGCTGATCAGCGCACAGCCACCCTTGGAGACCAACTGTTCGCCCTGGGGAATCTGGACCGACATCGAGCTACGATGACGATGCAGATCCGGTGCGACGAAGGCCTGACCGTAGGTCAACGACAGTGAGCTTTTCGACAACGGCTTTCTCCCGATTGGTCGACGAACGGCGCGGATGACCCTGTCCCGGGGCCCACGCCACCAGTGACATCGGCGTCTGGACGTCGGTGTCTCCGGATGGCGGTTCGCGGCCCGGGTTGGTAATCGGCCTAGCCTGTTCGTATAATTCCCCGGATTTTCGCCCGCTGGTGTTCAACCTGCAAACCGCAAGGACTCAACGATGAGTTTCGACAAGATTCCCGCCGGAAAGGATCTCCCCAACGACGTCTACGTGGCGATCGAGATTCCCGCCAACCACGCACCGATCAAGTATGAAATCGACAAGGAGATGGATGCACTGGTGGTCGACCGCTTCATGGCCACGCCGATGTTCTACCCGGCCAACTACGGTTTCATCCCGAACACGCTGGCCGACGACGGCGATCCCCTCGATGCTCTGGTGGTCACGCCCTACCCGGTCCAGCCAGGCAGCGTGATCCGCGCCCGCCCGGTGGGTGTGCTGAACATGTCGGACGAAGCCGGCGAGGATGCCAAGCTGGTCTGCGTGCCCCACGAGAAGCTGAGCGCGCTCTACGACGACGTGCACGAGGTCACCGACCTGCCCGAGCTGCTGCGTCAGCAGATCGCCCACTTCTTCGAGAACTACAAGGATCTCGAGAAAGGCAAGTGGGTCAAGATCGACTCCTGGGACGGCGCCGATGCCGCCCGCAAGGCCATCGAGAAAGCAGTGAGCGCCTACGAGAACGAGTAAGCGTCACGCCCACTGCCGAGCCTCGGGTTCCGTTCGAGGCTCGGCTGACGAAAAAACGCCGCTTCGGCATCAATGCCGAAGCGGCGTTTGACGTTGTGGCGCACCCTCTGAGACCCGGCGATCAGAGCTGGTTGCGGATCTTCTCGACCAGTTGGGACGCCCGCACCGTGTAGTTGGCCATCATCAGCGAATGGTTGGCGAACAGTCCAAACCCGGAGCCGTTGAGAATGACCGGACTCCAGACGCGGGCCTGGGAGCTCTTCAGCTCCGCGATGAGCTGGTCGAAATCGTCACCGGCACCGCTGCCATCGATCACCTCGGCATAGTCGAGCCTGGCGGCCTGCAGCAGCTGTGCCAGCGCCCAGGTCGCTCCACGCGCCTCGAAGAACACGTTGTCGATTCGAAGCCAGGGCGTGCTGTCGGTCTGCTGGTCGCCACTCGGCGACTGGCCGACGTTGGCAGCCAGTTGCCGGGTTTGGGTCTGCAACCGCTGCTGGACCTGGGCCAGCCACTCGGCCAGCGCCGCGGCATCGGGCCCAGCCGGCGGCTCGGTCGAGGCGGCCGCATCCTGGGTCGGCTCACCCGGCCCGGCACTATTCTCCAGTGCGGTGAAGGCTTCGCCCAGGTTGTTGCGCGCCGACTTCAGCAGGGTCTCGGATGCCGGCCAGCGCCAGCTGTCGAGATCGCCGCCAAGCGACTCGTTGGCTTGGCTCAAGGGCGCATTTCCCACGGCCAGCGCGCCGCCCAGCATGGCGACCGCGTCGCGAACCTGCCGAGTGACGCCCGCCTCCCAGTTGGGCATGTTGTCGAGCCACAGGCCCGGCGGCATGACGTCATTGCGCAGGTAACCGCCGGGCTTGTGAAGCAGCGTATCCAGAATCGAGATATTGCTGGCCAACAGGGCTTCGCCCGGCGGTATCGGTTTCTCTTCTCCGCCGGTGTCGACGCTCTGGGGGAAGCCTCGCTGCATCTCGACTGCCTGTTTCGGGTCCGTGGGCGCGGGCGTCCAGCTCCACCAGATACCGAGCACGATACAGACCAGCAGGTAGATGACGACCAGCCCCACCAGCGGCTTCCAGATCCAGCCGTACTGGGGCGTTTCGAGAACCTCGGTGCGCGACAGTGGCGCCTTCTTCTTGCGCAATAGAGCCATGGACGATCCTTGTCATTTCGAGAGGTTGGAGAACATGTCGAGAAAGGCCGTCTGCGCTAGCCCGACCTGAACGGGGTTGGGAGACGATATGACTCTATCCTATCATGCTCCCCGTGACGCGCAGCCCGCCTTTCGCTGCATGCCGGGCCGGGTCCAGCGGCGCGGTCGATGGCACTTTTCCGCCCCCGTGCGATCGAAAGACGCATCGATTCACGCGGCTCTGCCGCCACTGCCCGCCCGCCAGGGCCAAGCCTCAACCGTCGTCGGGATACCCATTAGCGAATGTCGCGTTTCTACTGGTTGGTTTTGATGTTTTGCTGCTGTCTGTCGGCACCGCTGGGCGCTGCCCACGCCGACGCCCTTCAACGGGAACGGCAGCCTCCCTTCGCCCAGAGCGACGCGCAGTTTCTTGCGGTCGACCAGGCCTTTCACGCGTACGCCTGGCATGACGATGAACGCGTCTACGTCGGCATGCGCAACGAACCGGGCCACTATCTCTATCGCCACCGTTTCGCGCTGGAGAGCCGTCAACCCGGCGTGATGCTGGGTACGCTCGACCTGCCGCCGGGCGAGTTCAAGCACGATCCGTACCTGGGCGACGTGCATGTCTTTCACGACCGGGTCGAGATCAGCGCGCCGCTATCGAAAGTCGAGGACGCCGCCGATACCCATCGCCCGATCCCCGTCACCCTCACCTTCCAGGGCTGCGCCGATGCGGGACTCTGTTACCCTCCCGAACACTGGAAGCTGGAGGCCAAGGCCGGCCCGCCGCCAGCGGCATATACCGACGCGACCCGTGACGCCAAGGCTTCGCCGATCGGGCAGGATGCCGGCGATCCTTTTTCGTCATCCGGCGGCGACGTGCCACTCGCCAACCCCGCCCGCGCCTCCGATGGCGTCCAATCGACCTCGGCCCCGATAGCTGCGGCCGGCGAGTCCTCGACGCTCTCCAGTGCCGGTGCCGACGGCCAATTCCGGTCACTGCTCGACGCTGGCATTGGCCTGAGCGCCCTGGGTCTGTTCTTCCTCGCCGGACTGGGGCTGACCTTCACCCCCTGCGTGCTCCCCATGCTGCCGATCCTGACCGCCATCATCGTGGGCCAGAACGCCCGGCGGGGGCGCGCGCTGGCGCTGTCGGCAAGCTACGTCGCCGGCATGGCCGCGACATTCACCCTGCTCGGCACGCTGATGGGCATGTTTGGTGCCTCGCTCAATCTGCAGGCCCGGCTCCAGTCGGGCTGGGTCCTGATCCCCTTCGCGCTGCTGTTCGCACTGTTCGCCATCGCGATGTTCGGCGCTTTCGACCTGCGCCTGCCCAGCGCGATCGGCCAGCGGATCGATGCCTGGCAGAACCGGCTCCAGCGTAGCGGCCCGGCGGGACTGGCAGCGGCCGGCGCCCTGTCGGTACTGGTAGTGTCGCCGTGCGTCTCCGCGCCTCTGGCCGGCGCGCTGGTGTTCATCTCCACCACCGGCGAGACGCTGGGCGGCGCCCTGGCGCTGCTGGCACTCGCGCTGGGGATGGGCGTGCCGCTGATTCTGGTCGGCACCTTTGGTGGGCAGTGGTTGCCGCGTACCGGCGCCTGGATGCAGGGCGTCAAGGCGGTGTTCGGCGTGATGCTGCTCGGCGTCGCCATCTGGCTGATCGAGCGCCTGCTGCCCGGCCCTGTCGGCCTGCTGCTGTGGGGCGCGTTGACGCTGGGATGCGCGCTGGCACTCGGCGCACTGGACATGAGAACCACTGCCGGCTGGCCACGGGCACGCCAGGCGGCGGGCTGGGCGCTGCTGGTGTGGGGCACGGCGATGATATGGGGTGCGGCCCAAGGCGGTGGCGATCCGTTGCAGCCCCTGGCCGGAACGGATGCACGGACGGCGTCGGATGTGGCGCGCCCCACCTTCCAGACCGTCGACGATCCCGACCAGCTCGATGCGGCGCTGGCCTCGGCCCGCGCCGCGGGGCGCCCGGTCATGGTCGACGTCAGCGCCGACTGGTGCATTTCGTGCAAGGTGATGGAACAGAGGGTGTTCCCCGAGCCAGCCGTGGCCGATCGTCTGGCCGACTTCACGCTACTTCGCGCCGATGTCACCCGGGACGTGGCCGCCAGCCGGGAACTGCTCGATCGCTACAGCCTGTTCGGGCCGCCGGGACTGCTGTTCTTCAGCGACGGGAAGGAGATCCGCGACGCTCGCGTCCAGGGCGAAATCGATGCCCCGGCACTGGTCAGCCACCTGGAGGCGGTGCAGCGACGGGTGCAGGAGACCGGGTCTGACGGCCCGCCGCGTGACTCGTAGCTCTTAGCCCGTAGCTCGTGACTCGTGGCCCGTAGCTCGTGACTCGTAGCCCGTAGCTCTTAGCTCGTAGCTCCTAGCTCTTAGCCCGTAGCTCGTAGCTCGTGGCTCGTGGCTCGTGGCTCGTGGCCATAGGTTACCGAACATCGTTCGATGGTCAGGGTGGACACCCCCAGTCTTTTTCGGCAAACTTCGACACCAACGAAAACGGTGCGCCGAAGACGCCATCTTGCAGCAAAGTGACGCGATCTCGGCAATTCATGAACGGGTTAACAGCGCAAGGACGGTCATGGCTAGACTCCTGGTTCTCAATGGTCCCAACCTGAATCTGCTCGGCACTCGCGAGCCGGCGGTGTATGGCACGACCACGCTGGAGGATATCCGGGTGCGCCTGACCGAGCGCGCGCTGAGCACCGGTCATCAACTCGAGTGGCTGCAATCCAACGCCGAACACGAGCTGGTCGAGCGCGTGCACCGCGCGCGGCAGGAGAACATCGATTTCATCCTGCTCAACCCGGCCGCCTTCACGCATACCAGCGTGGCGTTGCGCGATGCGCTGACCGGGGTCGATATCCCGTTCATCGAACTGCATCTCTCCAACGTGCACGCCCGCGAGCCCTTCCGCGCCCACTCCTACTTCACCGATGTCGCCCGAGGCGTCATCGCCGGGTTTGGTGCCGAGAGCTACACCCTCGCGTTGGAAGCCGCACTTTCGCAACTGGATCGCGCCTGAGTCTTTATCTGCCGAAGGGCACTCGGTGACTGGCACCATCGCGGTCAGCCGTCACATTCAACCGTCACATTCAACCAAGCCGAGACATCGCCATGGATATACGCAAGGTCAAGAAACTCATCGAACTCCTGGAAGAGTCCAACATCAGCGAAATCGAAATCCAGGAAGGTGAGGAGTCGGTTCGCATCAGTCGCCACCCCAATGGCTTCGGTGCCATGCAGCAACCGATGGTCATGCCGCAAGCCATGGCACCGGCACCCCAGGGGCCCGGTACCGCGGCCACGCCGGCACCGGACCCCGCCGAGCCGGCTCCCGTCCAGCCCACGGGCCATGCGGTGACCTCCCCCATGGTCGGGACTTTCTACCGGTCGCCGGCACCGGGCGCCAAGGCGTTCGTCGAAGTCGGCCAGAGCGTCAAGAAGGGCGATACCGTGTGTATCGTCGAAGCGATGAAGATGATGAACCAGATCGAAGCCGACAAGGATGGCGTGATCGAAGCGATCCTGGTCGAGGATGGCGAGCCGGTCGAGTTCGACCAGCCGATGATCATCATCAACTAAGGCCACACGAGCGAAACCATCATGTTGGACAAGGTACTCATCGCCAATCGCGGCGAGATCGCCCTCCGCGTCCTGCGCGCCTGCAAGGAACTGGGGATCAAGACCGTGGCGGTTCATTCCAAGGCCGACCGCGAGCTGATGCACGTGCGCCTGGCAGACGAGGCCGTCTGTATCGGCCCCGCCGCCTCGGCTCAGTCCTATCTCAATATTCCGGCCCTGATCAGTGCGGCGGAAGTCACCGACTCGAGCGCCATTCACCCCGGTTACGGCTTCCTGTCCGAGAACGCCAACTTCGCCGAGCAGGTCGAGCGCTCCGGCTTCACCTTCGTCGGGCCGCGGGCGGAAACCATTCGCCTGATGGGTGACAAGGTCAGCGCGATCAACGCCATGAAGGCGGCCGGCGTTCCGACGGTGCCAGGCTCCGATGGGCCGCTGCCGGACGACGACGCCGAGATCCGCCGTATCGCCGGTCGTATCGGTTACCCGGTGATCATCAAGGCGGCAGCCGGCGGCGGCGGTCGCGGCATGCGCGTCGTGCGCAACGACGACGAGGTCGCCAAGGCGGCCAGCGTGACCCGTTCGGAGGCCGCAGCGGCGTTCGGCGACGGCACCGTCTACATGGAGAAGTTCCTCGAGAATCCACGCCACGTCGAGGTGCAGGTCCTCGCCGACGGCCAGGGCAACGCCATCCACCTTTACGACCGTGACTGCTCCCTTCAGCGCCGTCACCAGAAGGTACTCGAGGAAGCGCCGGCGCCGCATCTCGATCCCGAGGCTCGTGCCAAGGTGCTGAAGTCATGCACCGACGCCTGCATCGAGATCAACTACCGGGGCGCGGGGACGTTCGAGTTTCTCTACGAGAACGGCGAGTTCTTCTTCATCGAGATGAATACCCGCGTTCAGGTAGAGCATCCCGTGACGGAGATGGTCACCGGCGTCGACATCGTCAAGGAGCAGCTTCGTATCGCCTGCGGTCAGCCGCTGTCGATCAAGCAGTCCGACGTCGAGCTGCGCGGTCATGCGTTCGAGTGTCGCATCAATGCCGAGGACTCCCGCACCTTCATGCCCTCCCCCGGCAAGATCGACCTCTATCACCCGCCCGGCGGCCTGGGCGTGCGCATGGACTCCCACATCTATACCGGCTACAGCGTGCCGCCCTATTACGACTCGCTGATCGGCAAGCTGATCACCTGGGGCGCGGACCGCGATATCGCACTGGTCAGGATGCGCAACGCACTCGACGAACTGCTGGTCGAAGGCATCAAGACCAACATCGATCTGCAGAAGGACCTGGTTCGCGATAGCGCCTTCCAGCGTGGAGGCGTCAATATCCACTACCTGGAGAAGAAGCTCGGCCTCAGCTGAACCCGAGCGATCCCAACGGGGCGGCCTATCCAGCGATAGCCCGCCCCGTTTTCGTCACCGCCGTCAATCCGGAGAGCGACTCATGGCGTGGCTACAACTCAAGGCATCCATCGCCCCCGAGCAGGCCGAATGGCTGGAGGAACTGCTGCTGGCCGAAGGGGCCAGCGCGATCACCCTGCAGGACGCTCACGACGAACCGGTCTTCGAGCCCGACCGGGGTACCACCCCCTTGTGGCGCGAGACCGTGCTCATCGGCCTCTACGACGACCTTACCGGCGTCGAGGCGATGATCGAGCGTGTCCAGCGCGCCTGGGCCGAACAGGCGCCGGAGGACCCCGCACCGCAGATCGAGTACGAACTGCTGGCCGATCGCGACTGGGAGCGTGAGTGGATGGACGGTTTCGAACCCCTGCGAATGGGCCGCCGGTTGTGGATCGTGCCCAGTTGGCATCAGGCGCCGGACCCCAACGCCGTCAACCTGCTGCTCGACCCCGGTCTCGCTTTCGGCACCGGTACCCATCCCACCACGGCGCTCTGCCTCGGCTGGCTCGACGCCCAGGATCTCGCCCAGCGACAGGTACTGGATTACGGCTGCGGTTCCGGCATTCTGGCGATCGCCGCGCTCAAGCTCGGTGCCGATACCGCCGTCGGTGTCGATATCGATCCCCAGGCACTGCAGGCGAGCCGGGACAACGCCGAACGCAACCGGATCGATGAATCCAGCCTGATCCTGGATTATCCGGAAAAAATCGGACAGGGGCAGTTCGACGTGGTCGTCGCCAATATCCTCGCCGGCCCCCTGGTCGACATGGCGGCAACGATCGCCGGCCGGGTCGGACCCGGGGGCCATCTGGCCCTATCCGGCATTCTGGCCGCCCAGGCGGATGGCGTGCTGGACGCCTATCGGGCCCAGGGCCTGCGCATGGAGGAGCCTCAGGAGAAGGAAGGCTGGGTTCTCCTCGTCGGACACCGAGCGGCCTGAACGTTACGAGACCGGTCTGCCATGCGTCCGCGCCGGCGGCCGGTTTCATGCCCAAACGCTCTGGCCTGAAGGATTTTCATACACCCCGGGCGCACTTTGCGGCTTAGGTCGTGAGTCGGCAAACAGCGCTTCAACAAAGCCGGGGTGACCGGTATCATAGCCTCCCCGTTTTGCCTGAGCCCCTGTAACGATGCGTGATTCCGTGTCACCGCAGACCGATCGCCCGTTACCCCGCATCGGCCATCACACGCTACCCAATCGCGTGATTTTGGCCCCCATGGCCGGGGTGACCGACCGCCCCTTTCGCCAGCTTTGTCGCGAACTGGGGGCTGGTCTCGTGGTGTCGGAGATGGTCACCGCCGACAGCCGGCTCTGGCACACCCGGAAATCCCGGCAGCGCATGATCCATCGCGGCGAACCAGGACCAAGATCGGTGCAGATCGCCGGCGGCGACCCGCAGATGCTCGCCGAGGCGGCACGGCTCAATGCCGACGCCGGGGCCGAGATCATCGACATCAACATGGGTTGCCCGGCCAAGAAGGTCTGCAACAAGGCGGCGGGATCGGCGCTACTGCGGGACGAACGCCTGGTAGCCGATATCCTCGAGGCCGTGGTCGCGGCGGTCGACATCCCGGTCACGCTGAAGATTCGCACCGGCTGGTGTGCAGAGACCCGCAATGCGGAGCGTGTCGCCAGCCTCGCCGAGAACGCCGGTATCGCAGCCCTGGCCGTTCATGGCCGAACCCGTGAGCAGCGCTACACCGGCTCCGCGGAGTACGACACCATCGCCGCCATCAAGCAGCGCGTGTCGATACCGGTCTTCGCCAACGGCGACGTGACCACGCCGCAGCGCGCTGCGGAAGTGCTCGCCTACACCGGCGCCGATGCGGTGATGGTCGGGCGCGGCGCCCAGGGCAACCCGTGGCTGTTCCGTGAGATCGAGCACTACCTGCGCACCGGTCGCGAACACGCGCCACCGAGCGCGGATGAGATCGCCACCACCATGGGACGTCATCTACGTGCACTCCACGAGCACTACGGCGACTATCTCGGCGTCAGGGTGGCTCGCAAGCATGTCGGTTGGTACCTTGCCTCGTGCGATCCGGGCCGGGCCCACCGCTCTCGCTTCAATCGTCTCGAGCAGACCCAACAACAATTCGAGTTTCTTCATGAACTCTTTCGCGGTGACGCCGCCGCGATCGGTAATGGAATCCACGCAGCATGAATAGCCGGCAGCCCTTAGCTCTCGATGGTGAGTCATCCGCCGAGATCGACTCCCTTCAAATGCCCGATGCGCTATCCCATACGACACTCAGAGAGTGTGTCGAGCGCGTCATGGAGCGCTACTTCTCCCATCTCGAGGGAGAATCCGTCTCGAATCTCTACGGGATGGTGCTGGCGGAAGTCGAGGCGCCGCTCCTCGAAGTCGTGATGCGCAACGTGGAAGGTAATCAGACCCGCGCCGCCGAGCTGCTCGGTCTCAATCGCGGCACGTTGCGCAAGAAACTCAAGCAGTACGACCTGATGTAAATTCTCTCTCGCTTCGCCCGAGCGAAGCGCCACCCGGACGCGCGACGCCGCCGACGACCCGCGGGTCTCCTGGCTGCGCTTGCCGTCTCATCGCACAAGAGTGGACTGGCATGTCTCAACCCCCTGCTTCTACCGCCCCCCGCGCCGTCCGTCGCGCCCTGCTCAGCGTCTCCGACAAGACCGGCGTCGTCGAATTCGCTCGCGAACTGACCTCGCTGGGTGTCGAACTGCTATCGACCGGCGGTACCTATCGCCTGCTGCGGGAGAGCGATATCGCGGTCACCGAAGTCTCCGAGCACACCGGCTTTCCGGAGATCATGGATGGACGCGTCAAGACGCTGCACCCCAAGATTCACGGTGGCATTCTCGGACGTCGCGGGCAGGATGACGAGGTCATGCGGGAGCACGGTATCGACCCGATCGATATGGTCGTCGTCAACCTCTACCCTTTCGAGCAGACCGTGGCCAGGCCCGACTGCACCCTGGAGGACGCCGTCGAGAACATCGATATCGGGGGGCCGACGATGGTTCGGGCCTGCGCCAAGAACCACGAGCACACCACGATCGTGGTCAGCGCCGCAGACTATTCCCGCGTTCTGAAGGATATGGCCAGCCACGACGGCGGCGTCAGTCACAAGACCCGCTTCGACCTGGCGATCAAGGCGTTCGAGCACACCGCCGCCTATGACGCCGCCATTGCCAACTATTTCGGCCAGCGGGTCGGTAGCGGCGAGCCGGATTTTCCGCGCACGCTGTCGCTGCAGTTCACCAAGAAACAGGGCATGCGCTACGGCGAGAACCCGCACCAGAAAGCGGCCTTTTATGTCGAATCAAGTGCGGTCGAGTCAGACACGGCCGAGCCCGGCGCGCGGGAAGCCAGCATCGCCACCGCCGAGCAGCTTCAGGGCAAGGCGCTTTCGTTCAACAATGTCGCGGACACCGACGCGGCGCTGGAGTGCGTCAAATCCTTCACCAAGCCGGCCTGTGTCATCGTCAAGCACGCCAATCCGTGCGGCGTGGCGGTGGTGCCGGAAGATGAGGGCGGTATCCGCAAGGCCTATGACCTGGCCTTCGAGACCGACAGTGAATCCGCTTTCGGCGGCATCATCGCGTTCAACCGCGAGCTGGACGGCGACACCGCCAGCGCCATCGTCGCGCGCCAGTTCGTCGAGGTGATCATCGCACCGCGCATCTCTGCCGAGGCGCGCAAGGCGGTCGCCAGCAAGACCAACGTGCGTCTGCTCGAGTGCGGAGAGCTACCCGCGACAACCGCCGCCGGCTGGGACTACAAGCGTGTCAACGGTGGCCTGCTGGTGCAGAGCCGCGACACCGGCATGATCGGCGCCGACGATCTCCAGGTCGTCACCCGGCGCGCGCCCACCGAGCAGGAGCTGCACGATCTGGTGTTCGCCTGGAAGGTCGCCAAGTTCGTCAAGTCCAACGCGATCGTCTACGCCAGCAAGCGCCAGACCATCGGCGTCGGCGCCGGCCAGATGAGCCGTGTCAATTCGGCACGTATCGCTGCGATCAAGGCCGAGCACGCCGGACTCCAGGTGGCCGGCTCGGTGATGGCCTCGGATGCCTTCTTCCCTTTCCGCGACGGCCTGGACAACGCCGCCGCGGCGGGTATCACCGCCGTCATCCAGCCCGGCGGCTCGATGCGCGACGAGGAAGTGATCGCCGCGGCCAACGAGGCCGACATCGCGATGGTGTTCACCAGTATGCGCCACTTCCGGCACTAAGCCGCGAGCCGCGAGCCGCGAGCCGCGAGCCGCGAGCCGCGAGCCGCGAGC
>NZ_CALFQK010000092.1:0-13732 GCF_937921195.1 uncultured Salinicola sp. | reverse complement strand
ACGCCATTGTTGCCGCCGGTACCACCGGCGAGCCGACCACCATGTCGTTCGCCGAGCATTTCGACGTCATCCGCACGGTGGTCGAAGAGGTCAACGGCCGGATTCCCGTCATCGCCGGCACGGGAGCCAACAACACCGCGGAAGCGGTCGAACTGGCTCGCTACGCCAGTGAAGTGGGCGCCGACTGCTGTCTCTCGGTGGCGCCTTACTACAACAAGCCGACCCAAGAAGGCTTGTATCAGCATTTCAAGGCGGTCGCCGAGGCGAGCGAGCTGCCGATCATCCTCTACAACGTTCCCGGGCGGACCTGCTCCGATATCTACAACGAGACGGTCTTCCGGCTCGCGGAGCTCGAGCGGATCGTCGGCCTGAAGGATGCCACCGGCAACCTGGAACGTGCCGAGGAACTGATCGATCGTCTCGAGGGCAGCGGCTTCGCGCTCTACTCCGGCGACGACGCCACCGCCTGCGATTTCATGCTGATGGGCGGTCATGGCGACATTTCGGTCACCGCCAACGTCGCGCCAAAGTCGATGCACGATCTCTGCGTCGCAGCGACCAGCGGCCAGCGTGAGAAGGCGCACCAGATCAATGCGCGCCTCGCCCCGCTGCACACGGCGCTGGGGATCGAATCCAACCCGATTCCGGTCAAGTGGGCGCTCAATCGCATGGGGTATGCCGAGACCGGGATCCGGCTGCCGCTGACCTGGCTGTCCGAGCGCTATCACGGCAACGTCGGCGAAGCGCTGCAGCTCGCCAATATCGAAACGAAGTGAAATCTGCCGACGTGGTTCGAATCGCCAATCAGCCCATTGCTTCAAACAAAGGTGGATGCATGAAGCCCATCCTCAAATGGATGCCTCTGATGTTGTGCTCGTCGCTGGCCCTGTCCGGCTGCGGACTTTTCCAGGACGGTTACTATTACGACCGTAATGCCGAGTATCAGAAGGCGGAGATGGCCAAGCCGCTGGAGCTGCCGGCGTCGCGCGATCAGGTGCGTTACCAGGATTCGATGCCCGTGCCCCAGGCCGACAGCGATTTCTCCGCGTCGGACGCCGTCGACGATGTGCCTCGTCCGCAACCGCTGGCATCGGGCCAGAGCGATGAGCAGCCCTATGCCGAGCTGCGCCAGGCGGGGAGCGAGCGTTGGCTGCTGGTCGATGCCGCGCCGGCCAGCGTGTGGCCGCGGCTGCAGGGCTTCGCCGTCGATCACGGCGTCAACCCGACGGCGATCGATGCCGCCGGTGGCCGTATCGAAACCGCCCAGGGCAACGTGAGCCTGCGCCAGGGCCTGCGTAGCGGCACCAGCGAAGTCCGCTGCGACATCGGTGGCAGTGCCCAGTGCCTGAGTTCGATCAAGGCCTACCTGGATAGCAACCACACCGCGGACAGCGGCGTCTCGCTGGCCGCCCAGCCGCTCGATCAGAGCGAACGGGTGAAACTGCGCAATCGCGGCGGCAACTGGGAGCTCGATCTGGCGCTGGATGGCGAACGCGCCTGGTCCGAACTCTACTATCAGTTGCAGAATGGCTTCGACGACAACCGCCTGACGGTGACCGACCAGAACCGCAGCGCGGGCCAGTTCTTCATCGACTATCTGCCGCTGGACGCGGATGACGGTGGCTGGTTCGACTGGTTCGGCAGCGACCCGCAGCCCAACCACTATCGTCTCCAGCTCGACTCGAATGCCGGCAACAGCGTGGTGACGGTGGCCGGCGCCGATGGGCAGCCGGTCGAGCCCGCCGCGGCACGGGAGCTGCTGGATGCCATCGCGTCCACGCTGCGGTGATGCCGCTGCCGTCGATGCCCGGGCAGCCCTCTTCAACGCAGGGCCGCCCTGCCACCGGGCTCAGCTTCGCCTCGCTGGGCAGCGGTAGCAAGGGCAACGCGACCCTGGTCAGCGACGGCGAGACCCTGGTGCTGGTGGATTGCGGTTTCGGCGTGCGTGAGGCGGAGAAACGCCTCGCCCGCGTCGGCGTCCACCCGCGCCAGCTGGCCGCCGTGCTGGTCACCCACGAGCACAGCGACCATATCACCGGGGTCGGGGCGTTGGCGCGCCGTCATCAGTTGCCGGTCTATCTCAGTGCCGGCAGCTGGCTCTCCGGCAAGCTCGGCGAGGTGCCCAGCCATCAGCTGCTGGTCCCGCAGGCACGCTTCGCCATCGGCGGGCTGGAGATCGATCCGGTCACCGTGCCCCACGATGCCCGCGAGCCGATCCAGTTCTGCTTTCGCGCCCACGGTCGCCGTCTCGGCGTGCTGACCGACCTCGGCCACCCGACGTCCCACGTGGTCGACGCCTTCAGCGGCTGCGATGCGCTGTTCCTCGAGTGCAATCACGATCCGCGGATGCTGGCCGAGGGGCCTTACCCGCCCCATCTCAAGCGGCGCGTCGCCGGCCGCTGGGGGCATCTGGCCAACGCTCAGGCGTCGGACCTGCTGCGTCGGCTGGGGCTCGATCGGCTGCAGCGGATTGTCTGCTCGCACCTGTCGGCGCAAAATAACCACCCCGAGCGGGTGCTGGAGGCGCTGGTGCCATTGCTCGACGGCGATGAATCGCGTCTGCTGGTCTCGACCCAGGATCGGGGCATCGACTGGCAGCAGGTGGCGTGACGTTGGCACCTGTCCACCCCGTCGCCGCACCACGCTTCAATATCCTCTTCACGAACCTGCTGCCCCACGGGGCCGCGACGGAGACAGCTCCATGCAAAAACGCGATCTTCTCTACGCCGGCAAGGCCAAGTCGGTCTACCTGAGCGACGACCCGCAGCGACTCGTCCTGCACTTCCGCGACGATACCAGCGCCTTCGACGGCAAGAAGAAAGAGGCGCTCGAGCGCAAGGGAATGGTCAACAACAAGTTCAATGCGTTCATCATGGAGAAACTCCAGGCGGCCGGCATCCCCACGCATTTCGAGCAGCTGCTGTCGGACACCGAGTGCGTGGTCAAGAAGATGGAGATGATTCCGGTGGAGTGCGTGGTGCGCAACCTGGCCGCCGGTGGCCTGGTTCGCCGCCTTGGCGTCGAGGAGGGCATCGCCTTGAATCCGCCGACCTTCGAGCTGTTTCTGAAGAACGACGAGAAGGGCGATCCGATGATCAACGAGTCGCTGGCGGAGACGTTCGGCTGGGCAACCCCCCAGCAGCTGGCGACCATGAAGACGCTGACGTTCCGGGTCAACGACGTGCTCAAGCAGCTGTTCCTCGACGGTGGCATGCTACTGGTGGACTACAAGCTCGAGTTCGGTCTCTTCGAGGGTGAGATCGTGCTGGGCGACGAGTTCTCGCCGGACGGTTGCCGACTGTGGGACGCCGAGACGCGCGAGAAGCTGGACAAGGATCGCTTCCGCCAGGGCCTGGGCGGTGTGATCGAGGCCTACGAAGAGGTGGGGCGGCGTCTGGGCATGACCTTCTAGAAACGCTGTCTCAATGCCTGCGCGCCGTACGCCTTGCACTTCGCTCCGCTCGGAGATTGTTGCAGCGCTTCTTGAGAATTGATTCCCATTGGAAGCCCCGACGTGACAACGCCGGGGCTTCCTGCTAGTCGGACGCTGTAGTAAAGACCTTTTAGCGCCTTACGCCATCGTCAGTCGATGCGCTTTACGCTTTCGATGGTGATCGGCGTCCTGGGCACGTCGGCGTGGGGGCCCTGGCGTCCGGTCGGCGTTTCGGCGATCTCGTCGACCACGTCCATGCCGGATACGACATGACCGAATACCGTGTAGCCCGGATTGTAGAGATCGCGATAATTCAGCGCACTGTTGTCGACCAGGTTGATGAAGAACTGACTGGTGGCGGAATCCGGATTGGCGGTACGCGCCATGGCGATGGTTCCGCGGGTGTTGTCGAGACCGCTCCTCTCCAGCGGGATCGGGGCGTGGGTATCCTTGGGCTCGAGATCCGCCGTCATGCCGCCGCCCTGGATCATGAAGTCCTGCATGACACGGTGAAAGACCGTGCCGGTGTAGAAGTCCTCATCGACGTACCGCAGGAAGTTCTCCACCGTCCTGGGCGCCGCCTGGGTGTCGAGCTCCACCTCGATGGGGCCCTGACTCGTCTGCAGACGCACTTGGGGGTGATCGGCATCGGCGAGCGCCGGCAGCGAGAACAGGGTCAGGGCCGACAGGCACAGGGGGATCAGCGACTTTCGCATCGAGGGCACTCCAGTCTTTCATCGAAGTTCGCCAGCCTAGCGGCATCGGGGCAGGCTTGCCAGCGCCGGCGATGTCGGCGGGATGTCACTCCGCCGCAAGATCCATCACGAGGTGATCGATGACACGCCATGAGACCGACCGACTGATCCTGAGAAAGCCGGATAGCGCCGACGGGCCGCGGCTGTTCGCCATCTATGGCGATCCGGAGACTCACCGCTTCAACCCGGCCGGGCCCCACGCCGATGCCGCGGTATCGATGGCGGTGCTGGGCGGGTGGCTCGATCACTGGCAGCGCCACGGTTTCGGGATATGGGCCATCGAGGAGAAGGCGAATCCGGGGGGCGTCATCGGCTTTGGCGGCCTCGGCTGGACGAGAGAGGCGGGATGGGGGTGGATTCTGAACCTGGGATATCGCTTCTCCCCCGCCGCCTGGGGCAAGGGGTACGCCACCGAGATGGGCCAGGGCGCGATCGACCATGCCGTCGAGCGACTGGCGGCGGACAGGGTCTACGGCCTGGTTCGCCCGCATCACGCGAAGTCGATCCGGGTCCTGCACAAGCTGGGCTTTCGCGAGGTCGGCACGCTGGAGGACACGCCGGGCGAGCCGGCCAGCCTGGTGCTCGAGCGATCGCTGCGCTGAGCCGTTCAGCGCGACTCGATCGCCTCTACCCCAATCTCGGTGTCGCCATCGCGCTCGTCGACACGAAAGCGGACGTTGACGTCGCGCAGCAGGACGCCATAACGCTTCGACGCGTCCTGCCGGGTCGCGGTGCTGCCGTGGTAGGCAGGGCGCGGATCCTGACTCAGCACCTCCTCGATCAGCCGAGCCAGCGCGTCACCGTCGGGATGCCGACGAAGCGCCTCGTCGGCCGCGGCGTCGAAGACGACGCGGTAGCGGGGCGGCGACGCGGGGGCGAAACCGGCATTGGCGTCCGGGCGGGACTCGGCCCAGGGGAGATACGGCTTGATGTCGAGGATCGGGGTGGCATCGCACAGATCGTGCCCCCGCAAGTGCAGTTTGACCCGGCTCTCGCAGCCGGCGAGGCGGGAACCGGCGATCGGCGCGCGGGCGAGAGCGGGGCGCGGGGTGCACTCCACCCCGACCAGCTCCACCAGCGACTGGCCAAGCCGATTGGGACGGTGGGTGCTCCGGCTGGCGAACACGCCGACACGGCGATTGCCGCCCAGGCGCGGTGGTCGAACCCGGGGCTTCCATGTCGTGGGGCTGCGATCGAAGACGAACGTCAGCCAGAGATGGCTCATCGCCTCGATGCCCTCCACGGCAAGCGGATCGTCGAATGGCGGTGTCAGATAGAGAATCGCCCGCGCCGACGGAGCCAGCCCGGGCTGCCGGGGGATGCCGAACTTGTCGGGATAGTCGCTGGCCACGTGACCGATCGCCTCCAGCGGGAAGGTGCTTGCGGCGGGCGGGGCGTCAAAGGGAGGCGATTGCATCGTGAAGCCAGTTCCAGAGGTGAAATTTCATAACGGTGCCATACTGCATGAGCGCTCGCGTGGCGGGCGCGTCGGCCCTTTGAAAACTCGCATGATACCAAGGAGAGGTGTTGGATGAGTTTCTTGCACGTTTATCACGAGGCGGATGGGGATCAGCCGCTGTTGAGCAGCCACGATGCCTATCGTATCGCACTGGAACTCGGCTCCATCGAGGTCTATTTCGATCGGCGCGAGTTGACGGAGCTACCGGTCGGCGTCGATCGTCGGCAACTCATGGTGCTGAACAACGACACGGCGGCGGAAATCCAGCAGCTGAGCGGCCGCCGATACTGCGACCTGCGCGGCATGAGTCCGCAATATCCCGATCTCGAGCTCCGGCGGGAGTTGTTGTGCACCGAGTCGGCGAGCGACGAGGAGGCCTGGCATCTGTTTCTGAGAGGCCAGGCGATCTTCTATTTCCACCTCGACCATCGGGTCTACGTCGTCGGCTGCGACCGGGGCGACCTGATCTCGGTGCCGGCAGGGCTGCCACACTGGCTGGATATCGGCCCGGAGCCCGACTTCCTGGTGCTGACGATGTGCAACGCCCCGTCGCACGACGTGATCGCGACGGCGAGTGATATCGCCCTGCGATTTCCACGCTTTGAAAGGTTGGTCGACGCCGTCACGGCTTGAGACAGTCGCGATGTCGTCTCCGATGGCAGGAGTGATCGCCATGCTCGAACGAACCCGCTTTCGCCAGGCCCTGCCCAGGGATGCCTCGGATCAGGCCGAGGTCTTCCACCACGCGATCATGGAGGGGGCCGCGGGCCACTACACGCTGGCCCAGCGCGAGGCCTGGGCCGCCTCACTGCCGCGTACCGCGGAGGCGTGGGCGGCACGCCAGGCTATCTACCCCACGCTGGTTGCCGAATGCGACGGCCACTGTATCGGCTTCTGCGAGCGCGATATGTCGGCGGGCCGCATCGAGACGCTCTACGTCTGGCCCTCGGTGGCGCGCCAGGGGATCGGCTCACGCCTGCTGTCGCTCTCCATCGAGGCGCTGCGGGACGCCGGTCGCGCGGCGGTGTCGATCGAGGCGAGCCTGGTGTTGGCACCTTCGCTGTCCGGGCATGGCTGGGAAACCCTCGGCGAGGAGTGGATCGAGCGTCGTGGTGAACGGCTGCCGAGGGTGCGCATGCGTCTCGCGGCGGCGGCTTCCGCCGGGTGACGGAGATTCCGTGATGCCGGGCCCGGCGGGAATTTCCCTTGGCGCAGGAAATTCGGTAGAGTCGCTTCCATAATGAAAGTGACCCAGGATATCTCATCGCTCTGTCCGGTGGCCCGCGCACTGGCGTGCGTCGGCGACAGCTGGACCCTGTTGATCCTGCGCGACGCCATGCAGGGGGCGCGCCGCTTCGACGAATTCCAGCGTGGCCTGGGCATCGCTTCCAGCATGCTGACGCGACGCCTCGAGCGCATGGTCTCCAACGAACTTCTCGAGAAGCGCTGCTATCAGCAGCATCCGCCGCGTCACGAGTATCATCTGACGGACAAGGGGCACGAACTCGCCCCTGTCATCCTGATGCTCTACCGCTGGGGGGAACAGCATCTGCCGATCGAAGCCAATGGTTTCCGTCTGATCGATCGACGGACCCTGCGTCCTGTCGAGCCGATCCTCTATGACCGCCACCACGGGCGACCGCTGTCGCCCGGGGACGTGCGCCTGGCCCCGGGGCCCGATGCCAATCCGGCGGTTCATGCCCGTGTCGAACGTATGCGCAAAGCCTTCGAACGAGGCGATTCTTCCGACTCGCAGCCAGCAGCGGCGCGCGCCGACTGCCACGCCGCCATGGAGGCGAGTGACTCGATCAATGACTGAAAGGACATCGTCATGCGACGTATCGTAGTGACAGGTATGGGGCTCCTCTCGCCGCTGGGTTGCGGCATCGAACCGGTATGGCAGCGCCTGCTGGCGGGCGCTTCCGGTCTGCGCCGGCTACCGGCGGAAGTCGTCGAGGGGCTGGCGGCCGGCGTCGGCGGTCCGGTGCCGACCATCGCCGAGGACAGTGCGGGATTCGACCCCGACGCGACCATGGACCCGAAGGAGCGGCGCAAGATGGACCGCTTCATCCAGATGGCCGTCGCGGCGGCGGAAGAGGCGCTGGCCCAGGCCAACTGGTTCCCGAAGACGGAGGCGGAGAAGGAGCGCACGGCGACCCTGATCGGCTCCGGGATCGGCGGCTTTCCGGCGATCGCCGATGCGGTACGTACCACCGACAGCCGCGGCCCGCGTCGACTCTCTCCCTTCACCATCCCCTCGTTCCTGGCCAACCTCGCCTGTGGCCAGGTATCGATTCGCCACGGCTTCAAGGGGCCGCTCGGCGCGCCGGTCACGGCGTGTGCCGCCGGCCTGCAGGCGATCGGCGATGCCGCGCGCATGATTCACGCCGGTGAAGCCGAGGTGGCATTGTGCGGCGGCAGCGAAGCCTGTATCGATCGCGTCAGCCTGGGTGGGTTCGCCGCTGCCAAGGCGCTCTCCAGCCATTTCAACGACACCCCGGAGCAGGCCTCGCGGCCGTTCGATCGAGCGCGGGACGGCTTCGTCATGGGCGAAGGCGCCGGGCTGATCGTGATCGAGACCCTCGAGCACGCGCTGGCGCGTGGTGCGACGCCCATCGCCGAGCTGGTCGGCTATGGCACCACGTCCGACGCCTATCACATGACGGCGGGTCCGGAGGATGGCTCCGGCGCGGCACGGGCGATGCAGATCGCGCTGCGCCAGGCCGGCCTGGAAGCGGGCGAGATCCAGCATCTCAACGCCCATGCCACCTCGACGCCGGTGGGCGATCGCGGCGAACTGGCCGCCATTCATCGCCTGTTCGGCGATCGTTCGCCAGCGATCAGCGCCACCAAGGCGACCACAGGCCACCTGCTGGGCGCCGCCGGCGGGGTCGAGGCGATCTTCACGCTGCTGGCACTGCGCGACCAGGTTGCACCGCTGACCCGCAACTACACCGATCCTGACCCGCTGGCGGCGGACCTGGACGTGGTCCACGGCGAATCGCGCCGGATGCCGATGGAACACGCCATCTGCAACGCCTTCGGGTTCGGCGGAGTCAACGCCAGCGTGATCTTCAAGCGCTACGAGGGCTGAAACGGGCTGCGCACGCCAGCGTTTCAGAGCGTCGTGTACGACGATCAATATGCAAAAAGCCAAACCGAGATTCCCTCTGGTCATGGGGTTTCGGTTTGGCTTTTTCTTACAGCTTACAGCTTACAGCTTCCCGCTCCCCGAAGGGGTCAGGCCATCGTATCGACGATCCCGCCTTCCACTCGCATTGCCGCGCCGGTGGTGGCGCTGGCCTGGGGCGAGGCAAGGTAGACACTGAGATTGGCGACCTCCTCGACTTCGGCCACGCGTTGGATGATCGACGACGGCCGGTTCTCCTTGACGAAGTTGGCTTCCGCCTCGGCCTCGCTGATGCCCTGCTGCTTGGCGATGTCGGCGATCATCTTGCCGACGCCCTCGGACTTGGTCGGTCCGGGAAGCACGGCGTTGACCGTGACTTGGGTGCCGGCGAGCACCTTGGCCAATCCGCGGGAGATCGACTGTACCGCGCTCTTGGTCATGCCGTAGTGGACCATCTCGGCGGGAATGTTGAGCGCGGACTCGCTCGACAGGAACTGGATACGCCCCCAGTCGCGCTCTTTCATCCCCTGGGCGTAATGACGCGACAGCCGCACCGCGCTCATCACGTTGACGTCGAAGAACTGCTGCCACTCCTCATCCGGGATCTCGAAGAAGTCCTTGGGCCCGAAGATGCCGACGTTGTTGATCAGGATGTCGCAGGAGGGCTTCTGGTCGATGAGCGCCTGACAACCCTCGGCCGTCCCCAGGTCCGCCGCGACCCCGTCCACGGTTGCGCCCGGAAGCTTGCGCTCGAGCTGGGCGATGGCGTCGTCGACCCGCGCCTGGGTGCGCCCGGTCACGGTGACGGCCGCACCGGCGTCGGCCAACCCCTCGGCGATGGCCAGCCCGATGCCGGCGGTGGAGCCGGTGACGATGGCGGTCTTGCCTGTCAGATCGATTTTCATCAGGTCTCTCCTTTTCCTGCGCTGTGGTCCGCGTTCCGGCGCCAGCCATGCCGTCTCGAAGGCGAGGGTGATGGCTCCGACGAAAGTCGCGGGGGTACACTTCCACATCGGGGCATTGGCAGCGAACACAACCCCGCGGCGCCTTTCAGCGTAGGACGCTTTTCGCAATTCGCCGTCCCATCGCTGAAAGCCGCCCGGCTGCCGCCTCCTTATACTCAACTGAAACAACCCTAAGGAAACGCTGAATAAATCGACGAGCAGGATGAAGCGCAAGACGCGCGGAGCGCAGGAACCGGAGCCTATGGGTAGGTGAGAATTCGACCGGGCTGGCGCTCCAGCACCGCGCAACGCAGCGATTCGCCTGCGCAGGCATTTATGCAGTGCTTCCCTAAACCTCCAGGGAGAGAGACATGGCCACGAGCCCGACGCGTGACGATTTCGACCGCTACATGACCCCCAACTATTCGCCGCAGCAGGCGATCCCGGTGCGCGGCGAGGGGAGCCGGCTGTGGGATCAGGCGGGCAAGGAGTACATCGATTTCGCCGGCGGCATCGCGGTCAATGCGCTGGGGCACTGCCATCCGGCGCTGGTCGACGCGCTGACCACCCAGGCCAACAAGCTGTGGCATCTCTCCAACGTCTACACCAACGAACCGGCGCTGGCGCTGGCCAGGCAAATGGTCGAGCGGACCTTCGCCGACAAGGCCTACTTCTGCTCTTCCGGTGGCGAGGCCAACGAGGCTGCGTTCAAGCTGGCGCGGCGCTGGGCGTTCGACAACTTCGGCGAGAAGAAGCACAAGATCATCTCGTTCAAGCAGGCGTTCCACGGCCGCACGCTGTTCACCGTCAGCGTCGGCGGCCAGCCCAAGTACTCCGAAGGCTTCGGCCCGATCCCGGGCGGCATCGTGCATGCCGAGTTCAACGATCTCGACAGCGTGCGCGCGCTGATCGACGACGATACCTGTGCCATCGTGGTCGAGCCGATCCAGGGCGAGGGCGGCGTGACCCCGGCGACGCCGGAATTCATGCAGGGCCTGCGCGAACTGTGCGACCGACACCAGGCGCTGCTGGTCGTAGACGAGGTGCAATCCGGCGTCGGCCGCAGCGGCAAGCTCTACGCCTATATGCACTACGGGGTGACGCCGGACATCCTGACCACCGCCAAGGCGCTGGGCGGCGGTTTCCCGATCGGCGCCATGCTGACCACCGATCGCGTGGCGCCGTCGCTGGCGGTGGGCACTCACGGCTCCACCTACGGCGGTAACGCGCTGGCCTGCGCCGTGGGTCTGGCCGCGCTGACCACCATCGATACGCCGGAAGTGCTGGCGGGCGTCGAGCGTCGCCATCAGCTCTTCCGCGAGCATCTTGAGGTGATCAATCGCAAGTACGGCGTGTTCAAGGAGATCCGCGGCATGGGCCTGCTGATCGGCGCCGAGATGAGCGACGACTTCGAGGGCCGCGCGCGGGACATCCTGCCGCTGGCCATCGAACAGGGGCTGATGATTCTGGTCGCAGGCCCCAACGTGCTGCGCATGGCGCCGTCGCTGGTGATCCCGGAGGCGGATATCCAGGAGGGCATGGCGCGGCTCGAGATCGCCATCAGGCAACTCGTCGATCCGTCATGATCGACGCCGACGTTGTCTCAGGGGGCATGGACGAAGGCGCGTCGCGTAGCGTCGGGCATCTGCTGGTTCGTCCGGCGCGGTCGGGCGATCTGGCCGCGATCGAGCGGCTTGCCGGCGGCTCCACGCCCAGACTGACCAACCTGCCCGCCCATCGCGACCGGCTGGAGGAGCGCATCGCCCGCTCCACCCGCGCGCTCTCCCATAACGTCGATTTCCCCGGCGACGAGCTCTACACCTTCGTGCTCGAGGATCGGGAACTGGGCGAGATCGTCGGTACCGCCAGCATCCGGGCCCAGGCGGGGGCGCAGGACGCCTACTACACCTATCGCCAGGAAACCCTGATCCACGCCTCGCAGCAGCTCAATCTGCGCCACGAGGTGCAGACCCTGTCACTCTCCCACGAGATGTCGGAAGTCTCGCTGCTGTGCGCGCTGTCGCTGGACGCCCGCTACCGTGGCACCAGCGCGGCGACGCTGCTGCGACGGGCCCGGCTGATGTTCATCGCCCAGTACCCCGAGCGCTTCGCCGAGACCCTGGGCGTCGCCTTCCCGGGCTATCTGGACGAGGAGGGCGGTTCGCCGTTCTGGAACAGCGTCGGTCGCCACTTCTTCGAGCAGGGCTACCACGAGATCAACCTGCTGGCGGGCGTGCGCTCGAAGAGCTTCATCGCCGAGGTGATGCCGCAGTTCCCGCTCTATCTGCCGCTGTTGACGCCCCAGGCCCGGGCGGCGATCGGGCGCGAGCATCCGGCCCACGAGCAGGCGCTGCAGGAGATGCTGGCCGAAGGGTTCGTGCGCTCGCGCCACGTCGATATCTTCGACGCCGGACCGGTGGTGAGAGGGGAGCGGCAGCGTCTGCATACGCTGACCCACTGCGGCTGGCACCCGGTGCGGATCCGCCCGGCGGCCTCGCTGCCGGATGCGGAGCCCGCCATGGTGGCCAATCAGCAGCTGGCGGACTTTCGCTGCACCGTCGCGCGCTACGCGCTCACGCCCACCGGCCAGCTGCTGCTGTCGGAAGAGCAGGCGGCGCTGCTTGGCGTCGAGGAGGGGCGTGCCGTACTGGTCGCGCCGCTGGCGCTACCCAATGTCGAAGACGCGCTGGACGAGGGAGAACTGTAATGCGGCTGCGACCCATTGGGCACCACGATATCGACGAGCTGCAGGCGCTGGCCCAGGAGACCGGGGTCGGTTTCACCTCGCTGCCCAACAGCCGCGAATTCCTGGCTGCCAAGATCGCCAACGCGGTGGCGGCCTTCGAGGGCCGCGTTCCCCAGCAGGAACGACTCTACTTCTTCGTGCTCGAGGACGAGCAGAGCGGTGAACTGGCGGGCTGCTGCGCAATCGAGGCCGAGGTTGGCCGCGAGACACCGTTTTACCACTACCGTGTCGGCAAGCTGGCCCACTCGTCGGTTCAGCTCGACCTGCATCGCACCATCGACACGCTGTTTCTGAGTTCTGACCATACCGGCGACGCCGAAGTCGCCTCGCTGTTCCTGCGTCCGGCCTATCGCCGCGATCGCAACGGCACGCTGCTCTCCAAGGCGCGCTGGCTGTTCATGGCGGAGTTTCGCGAATGTTTTCCGGCCAAGGTACTGGCGGAGATGCGCGGCGTGTTCAGCCCGGAGGGCGTCAGCCCGTTCTGGGAGAGCCTCGGCAGCCACTTCTTCCCGATGGAGTTCAAGCAGGCCGATCAGCTCACCGGACTGGGCCAGAAGAGCTTCATCGGCGAACTGATGCCGAAGTACCCGATCTACACGCCGTTCCTGCCCCAGGCGGCGCGGGAGTGCATCGGCCAGGTCCACGAGCACACCCGGCCCGCGCTGGAGATGCTCAAGAAGGAGGGGCTGCGCTGGGAAGGCTACATCGACATCTTCGACGGTGGCCCCACGGTCGAGGCCTACATCGACGACGTCCGCGCCATTCGCCACTCCTCCTGCGTCACGGTGGAAGTCAGCGGCGACTCTCTCGCCCAGCCCGAGCGCCCCGGCTGGATGGCCGCGACCACCGGCATGAGCGACTTTCGCTGCAGCTGGATCGGTCGTGGCCCCAGCGAGGACGGAGTGATCACGCTGACCACGGCGGAAGCCGAGCGGCTGGGCGTGACCAGCGGCGACGCGCTGCGGGTGCTGGAAACGTAACCCGGCTGCGCCGGGAGCTATAAGCTGTAAGGAAAACCAGCTTTAAGTCGTAAGAAAGGTCAAAAGCGAACAACCGATTGTTGGATTTCGTGGTGGTGGTTTGATGTCGGCTTACGGCTTACGGCTTACGGCTCGCGGCTTACGGCTTACGGCTTACGGCTCGCGGCTCGCGGCTCGCGGCTTACCCATGAATCATCAGGAGCGACATATGCACGCCAAACAACAACTGCTGGTCGACGGTCGCTGGATCGACGGCGCCGCCGCGCGTTTCGCCAAGCGCGATCC
>NZ_CALFQK010000091.1:0-66428 GCF_937921195.1 uncultured Salinicola sp. | reverse complement strand
CGCTGGCAGTGTGGCGGCCATCATCCTGATTGCCATCGGCGGGCTGCTCGGCGAGCTCCGCCGCCATACCGCCCTCTGGGTGGCCGCGGCCATGGCGCTGATGACGCTGGCACTGCTGTGGCGTTATCGAGGTCGCGCCTGGCGTGTCGTCGTGCCGCCCTTCGGCGCCACCCTCATCGTGCTGACGGCGTTCGCCGTCGGCGGCGTCCCGCTCAACATCTTCAACCAATTAGGTCTGCTGCTTATCTTGGGAATCGGGCTGGATGCCGGTATCTTCAACGTGGAGCATGCCCGCAAGCCGGCTGCGTGGCTGGCCATCACGCTATCGACACTCACCAGCCTGCTGGCATTCGGCATGCTGGCCTTCAGCGCGACGCCCGCGCTGCATTATCTGGGCCTGACCTGCCTGATCGGCCTGGCCAGCGTCTGGGCGCTGGTCCCCTGGGTGCGCCCGGAGGCTGGCCATTCGACACCACGACGGGAGAGCGAACATGTCTGAAGCCGACCACGAGGTCATCGTGATTGGCGCCGGCCCCGCCGGTGCCGCGATCGCGGCACAGCTGGCGTCCCGCGGTCGTCGCGTACTGGTGGTCGAACGCAGCCATTTCCCGCGTTTCTCCATCGGCGAGAGCCTGCTGCCGCAGTGCATGGGCCATCTCGAAGAGGCCGGCCTCCTCGACACCGTCCAGGCAGCCGGCTATCAACCCAAGAATGGCGCCGCGTTTACCCGCGGCGGCGAGAGCACGGCGATCGACTTCCGCCACAAATTCACGCCGGGCTGGGGCACGACGTTTCAGGTCGAGCGCGCCGACTTCGACCACCGGCTGATCGAGGCCGCCCGCGCGAAAGGCGCGAAGGTCGAATTCGGCATCACCGTCACCGCGTTCCGCGCCGATCCCGATCGCCCCCAGGTCGATGTCGTCGATGAATCCGGCAACGCCAGCACGCTGACCGCCCGCTTCGTCGTCGACGCCAGCGGTTACGGACGCGTACTGGCCCGGCTCGAGGCGCTCGAGCGCGACGCCCGCCAGGCCCCCCGCACCGCGCTGTTCACTCATGTCGAAGGCTGCCCGGTGGAGCCGAGCCATGATCGCGAGAAGATCCTCATCGGCGTTCATCCCGACGATGCCGGCATCTGGTACTGGCTGATCCCTTTCCGCAACCAGCGCGCTTCGGTGGGCGTGGTCGGCCAGACAGAGCGCATGAGCGCCTACGGCGATTCGACCGAGGCCCGCTGGCAGGCGCTGATCGACGCCGAGCCGCGTTTCCGCCAGCTGCTCGGCGGCTCGCGGCCGACCCGACCGATCGCTGAACTCGGCGGCTATTCCGCCGACGTGACGCGTCTCCATGGGCCCGGTTATGTGCTGCTGGGCAACGCCGGCGAGTTCCTGGACCCGGTGTTCTCTTCCGGTGTGACCATTGCGCTGAAATCGGCAAGCCTGGCGGCACCGCTGGTGGATCGCCAACTGGCCGGTGAGGCCATCGACTGGCTTGGCCGGTTCGAGGCACCGCTGCGCGAAGGCATCGAGACGTTTCGCGCCTTCGTCGACGCCTGGTACGACGGCAGACTCCAGACCATCATCTTTCACGCCGACGCACCCCGCGATATCAAGGAGCGCATCAGCGCCATTCTGGCCGGCTACGCCTGGGACCGTCGCAACCCGTTCGTCACCGACTCGGCCCGGCATATCGACACGCTGGCCGACCTCTGCGAGAGACAGGCGGCATCGAGGGCGTCGGGCTCCGGGACCGCCGGTGCGCGTCAGCCGGATGCTGGCCCGTCGCCGGAGACCGGACGGTGATGCGCGGCTTTCCCCTCCTGCTGCCGCTGTGCCTGGCGTTCGCCCTGTCCGCCTGCAGCTTGAGTCCACCGGTGTCGCCGACGCCGCCGCTGGCCGCCGCCACCACGACCGACACGCTGAAAAGCCGACTGACGTTCGAACCGGACGGAGGCGAAGCCCGCACCTTGATCGCGTTCATCCGGATCGATCCGGACCGCCTGCGTGCGGTGCTGGTGACGCCCTACGGTCAGCGCCTGACGACGCTGGTTCGCGACGCCGAGGGCGCGCGCTTCGAAGCGGGCGACGCGCCGGGTGAACCCCAACTGCCGATGCCGCCACAATGGCTGGCATCGCGCCTGGAGTGGAGCCTGTGGCCGATCGACGCCCTGCACGACGCCTTCGCGGGGAGCGCCTGGCGGGTCGTCGACAGCGCGACGAGTCGCGACATCAGCTATCGGGGAAGCCTGGTCGCTCGCATCACGCCGGCGCCGGATCGCGATCGCTCCGAGACGCTGATGCTGGACGACCGCCAGGGCCACTACCGGTTGACGATCGCCCCGATGCAGGAGAACGATGATTCATGACTGCCTCTTCTTGTCGCCTGTCCCGCCCCGGCGTCGTCTGCTCACTGGGCGACGATCTGGACACGATCGGCCACGCCCTGTTCTCGGGCCAGCGCGGCCTGACCACCAGCGACGCCTTCACCCCGGGCCGTCCCCTGCCGTTGGGACAGGTCACCAGCGAACTGCCCGACGACAGCCAGTGGCCAAAGGACCACCGCAGCCGCAACAACCGGCTGCTGGCGCTCGCCCTGGCTCGCCTCGGCGACGAGATCGAGTCGCTGCTTTCCTCGGTGCCGGGCGATCGGATCGGAGTGGTCATCGGCAGCAGCACCTCCGGCATCGGTGAGACCGAGTCGGCATTGGCGGAGAGTGGCCGCGAAGGGCCGCTGCCGGAAACCTTCGCCTACGCGCGCCAGGAGCTGGGAGCGCCGGCGCGCTTCATCGCGGAGCGTCTGGGAATCACCGGTCCCTGCTACACGCTGTCGACGGCCTGCAGCTCCAGTGCCAGAGCGCTGGCCAGCGCCAGGCGCCTGCTCAAGAGTGGCCAGTGCGATGCGGTGATCGCCGGTGGCGCCGACAGCCTGTGTCGCCTCACGGTCAATGGATTCCTGAGTCTGGAAGCCGTCAGCGACAACCCCTGTCAGCCCTTCTCCCGGCATCGCGACGGGATCAATCTCGGCGAAGCGGCAGCCCTGTTCGTGGTGACGCCTGAAAGCGGCGGTGTCCAGCTCGCCGGCGTTGGCGAGAGCGTCGACGCTCACCACATCTCCGCCCCCCGCCCGGACGGCAGTGGCGCAGCGGAAGCGATGCGCCAGGCACTGGAGATGGCCGGGCTCGAGGCGTCCGAGATCGACTATCTCAACCTCCACGGCACCGGAACGGCACTCAACGACAGCATGGAGGCCGCGGCCGTGACGACGCTGTTCCCAACGCCGCCTGCCTGCAGTTCGACCAAGGGGCTGACGGGGCACACGCTTGGCGCCGCGGGGGCCCTCGAAGCCGCTTTCTGCTGGCTGGCGCTCACCCAGGGGCGGCTGCCGGAACATCGGTTCGACGGGGTCTATGATCCGGAGATTCTCCCGCTCCCCCTGGTGACGAACGGTGCAACGCCGCAACGCCGGCCGCGCCGGGCGCTGAGCAACAGCTTCGCCTTCGGCGGCAACAATGCCAGCCTGCTGTTGACGCTGGACCCTCGAACCGAATGACGAGACGCCAGAACGAAGAGAGACTGTCATCTTGAATCCCTCCAGCGCGGTTCGCCTGCCCTGCGCCGTCGAACCCTTGATACCGCACGCCAGGCGCATGTGCCTGCTGACCCACCTGATCGCCGCCACCGACGATGGCGCGACCGCGGAAACGTCGACGCGCCACGACGACCTGTTCGCCGAGGCCGACGGCATTCCCGCCTGGGTCGGGGTCGAGTGGCTGGCCCAGACCGTCGCTGCCTGGGCCGGCTTTCAGGCGTCCGGCTCGACCGAGACACCGGCGCCCGGCCTGTTGCTCGGGGCCAGGCGCTACCGGGCCCGGGTGCCCGTCTTCGCCTTCGATCAGCGAATTCAGGTCACGATCACCGTCGATTTCGTCGCCGACAACGGCGTTACCCAGGTCAGCGGCGAGCTGCGCCGGGCCGGGACCCGCGAACCGCCGCTGGCTCACGGCAGCCTGACGCTCTACCGCCCCGACTCGATGCCGATCCGGGGCGACGCCTGACCTCCCGACCCCATCATTCGCAGCTCTGCTACCGAGGTTTCATGGAAGACAAACATCCCGAGACGATTCTGGTCACCGGCGCCAATCGCGGCATCGGCAAGGCGATCGCCACGCGCCTGGCCCGCGACGGCTTCGACCTGGTACTGCACTGCCGCCGCCCGGGGGGCGATATCGAGGAGGTCCGGGCAGGAATAGAAGCCGAGGGCCGCCAGGCCCGCGTGATCCATTTCGACGTCACGGCGCGGGAGGCGGCCCAGGCGGTGCTGGAGGCCGACATTGCCGAGCACGGCTGCTACTACGGCGTGGTCTGCAATGCCGGCATCACCGCGGACAGGCCCTTCCCAGCACTCGCGGGCGAGGACTGGGACAGCGTGCTGCGGACCAATCTGGATGGCTTCTACAATGTCCTGCATCCGCTGGTCATGCCGATGATCCAACGTCGCAAGCCCGGTCGTATCGTGGCGCTCTCGTCGATGTCGGGGTTGACGGGCAATCGCGGCCAGGTCAACTACAGCGCCGCCAAGGCCGGGATCATCGGCGCCAGCAAGGCGCTCGCCGTCGAGCTGGCCAAGCGCCGGATCACGGTCAACTGCGTGGCGCCAGGCTGGATCGAGACCCAGATGACCGACGAGCTGCCGAAAGACGAGGTTCGCAAGCTGATACCCATGCAGCGCACCGGAACGGCCGAAGAGGTCGCCGGCACCGTCAGCTTCCTCTGTTCGCAGGATGCCGCCTACATCACCCGCCAGGTGATCGCGGTGAACGGCGGCATGATCTGAGCGCGGCTGAAGCACTACTTTAGCGAGTGCTCAAGAAACAGCGGTCCCGTGCCGATAAAGCGTCATGGCGGCAATGACTCTCCCCTGATTGGACATCGGCATGAAATCCGGCATCTCCATCGCCCTGATCATTATCGTGCTACTGGCGCTGGCCGCTGGTGGCGCGCTGGCCAGCGAACTTGACTGGCCACTGCCGGCCGATGCGCTGGCACCGCTGGGCATCTATCTGCTGACCCTGGTCCTGGCGGGTTGGCTCTGCGTGCAGTTGGTCGTCCTGGTCAGAGGGCTGAACCGCCAACAGCAGGCCCTGATCGAAAGCCAGGACGCGGTGCGCCGCCAACTGGAAGCGGCGGAGCTGTCGCAGCTGATGGGGCAGTTCGTGCAGCACGCCGAGGCGCTGCTCGACAAGGAGAGTCTGGATCCGAACAAGCGCAGCGTGATGCGTTGTCTGGCGATCGATGCGCTGCGCGGCAACAGCGGCCGGGGCGACGTGAACTACACGCGCCTGGCCAGGCTCTTCGAATGGCTGGATGCCGAGGCGGATCGTCACCAGAACGACCCTCACCGGCTGCAGCTGATGTTACCCACGCTGATGCAGTACGCCGAGATCGCCTGGCAACTGTGCCAGGTCGGCGAGAGCCAGGCGGATCGGCTGTCGCGCTTTCTGCAACACCAGCCGACACCACCCCCCCGCGACGACGCCTGATCGGCGGGCTACTTGATCGCGGCCGTCAGGGTAATCTCCACCCGCAGCGACTTCGCCGGCATCGGTGCCGTGATACAGGTGCGCGCCGGCGCATGCCCTTCGGGGACCCAGGCATCCCAGACCGCATTCATCGCCGCGAAATCGTCCCCGTCCGCCAGATAGATGGTGGCGGAGAGCAGGTGCTCCCGGTCCGAACCGATCTCGTCCAGCAGCGCCTCCACCCGGGAGAGCATGCTCAATGTCTGCGCGGTGATGTCGCCCTCCCGGGCTTCGGGACCCGCCACCTGGCCGCAGAGATAGGCGACGCCATTGTGGATCACCGCACGGCTCATGCGGGTCTGCGGATCGTGACGTTGAATGGTCATGGATGACTCCTGTGGGGACGGCGGCGAGTGCCGGTGACGGTGAATGAGCCACGGCGGCGGTGATGCGCCGTGGCGAGCGATCAGCGCAGTATAAGCGTTGCGGTCCGCGCGTGTCGCAGCATGGCGGTGGTGGTGCTGCCGACCAGCAGATGGCGAATCCGCGAGTGACCGTAGGCGCCCATGATCGTCAGGTCGATCTGCTGTCGGTCCGCGTAGTCGGCGAGGACTTCATCGACGTCCCCGGCCAGGATAGTGCCCTGGGCGTCGACCTGCCCCTGGCGCAGCCGCTCCAGCGCCCACTCGAGCTGGGCTCGCTGATCGTCGGTGCCGGCACCGATCATGACGACGTGGCAGACCAGGCCGTTGAGCAGCGGGCTGTCGGCGATCATCTCGACTCCCTTGCGGGTCGTCTGACCGCCATCGAACGCCAGCAGCAGCCGTGACGGCGGCTGGAACTCGGGCGGGGTCACCAGAATCGGAGTATGCAGCGTACGCACGACCCGTTCGAGATTGCTGCCCAGGTGCTCGAGGGCTTCACTGGCGGATTCGCCACGCTTGCCCAGCACGACCAGCCGCGTCTGAGGCTCGCGCTCGACCAGCGACTCGATCAGATCGCCGTGGCGCAGCGCGGTCGAGACCCCGACACTGGGTGCCAGGCGCTCGGCCTGGCTCCGCGCGGCCTCGAGCAACTCGCGACCATGCTGCTGGGCCAGCTTGGCACGCTGCTCGTCGAGCTCGGTGAGCTGCTCGCGCAGATGTTCACGGCTGCCGAGACCGATCTGCCCGCTGGCGTCGGTGGCGCCCAGGCTGGATGCCTTGCTCAACACGTGCATCAGCTCGAGCGGCGTGCCGAGGCGTTCGGCGGCCCAGGCGGCCGCGGCGCAGACCGCAAAAGCGTGGTGCGAGTCGTCGATGCAGGCCAGAACCTGACGTTCACTCATGGCGTTCTCCTCTGCACTATCGTCTGGTGGACAGGCGTCGCACGATTCGCGATCGATTGACGGCCGTACTCGTGGCTCGTGGCTCGTGGCTCGTGGCTCGTGGCTCGTGGCTCGTGGCTCGTGGCCAAAGTCTAGTGACCCATCAGTTTTTCCACCGCATCCGGCTTGTCATGCACGCCGAAACGATCGACCAGGGTGGCGCTGGCCTGGTTCATGCCCACCACCTCGACTTCGGTACCCTCGCGCCGGAACTTGACCACCACGTTGTCCAACGCCTCGACCGCCGTGATATCCCAGAAGTGGGCACGGGAGACATCGATCGTCACCCGCTCGATCGCCTCCTTGAAATCGAATCCGGCGTTGAAGCGGGTCGACGAGGCAAAGAATACCTGACCGACGACGTCATAGTTGCGTGTCTTGCCGTCGTCGTCCATGCGACTCCCGATGTAGAGGATCTGTCCGACCTTGTTGGCGAAGAACAGCGACGCCAGCAGCACACCGACCAGCACGCCGATCGCCAGGTTGTGGGTGGTGACCACGACCACCACGGTGGCCAGCATGACGATGTTGGTCGACATCGGGTGACGGCGCAGGTTGACGATCGACTCCCAACTGAACGTGCCGATCGAGACCATGATCATCACCGCCACCAGTGCGGCCATGGGGATCTGCGAAACCCAGTCGCCGAGGAAGACCACCAGGATCAGCAGGAACGCGCCGGCGATCAGGGTCGACAGGCGCGTACGTCCGCCGGATTTCACGTTGATCACCGACTGCCCGATCATCGCGCAGCCAGCCATGCCGCCAAGCAGGCCCGAGAAGATATTGGCGACGCCCTGCCCCTTGCACTCGCGGTTCTTGTCACTGGACGTATCGGTCAACTCATCGACGATCGTCGCGGTCATCATCGACTCCAGCAGGCCGACGATGGCGATGCCCAGCGAATAGGGCAGGATGATCATCAGGGTGTCGAGATTGAGCGGCACGTCGGGCCACAGGAAGACCGGCAGGGAATCGGGCAGCTCGCCCATGTCGCCCACGGTACGAATGTCCAGGCCGCTGAGCATGTAGACGATCGTCAGCACCACGATGCAGACCAGCGGCGACGGCAACGCCTTGCCGATCACCGGCAGATAGGGAAACAGATAGATGATGCCGAGCCCGGCGGCGGTCATCGCATAGACGTGCCAGGTGACATCGGTCAGCTCCGGCAGCTGGGCCATGAAGATCAGAATCGCCAGCGCGTTGACGAACCCCGTCACCACCGAGCGCGATACGAATCGCATCAACTCGCCCAGGCGCAGGTAGCCGAACACGATCTGGATCACCCCGGTCAGCAGCGTCGCCGCCAGCAGGTATTCGAGGCCGTGATCGCGGACCAGGGTCACCATCAGCAGCGCGGTGGCGCCGGTGGCGGCGGAGATCATCCCCGGGCGGCCGCCGGTGAAGGCGATCACCACGGCGATCGAGAACGAGGCGTAGAGACCGATCTTGGGATCGACGCCAGCGATGATCGAGAATGCGATCGCCTCCGGAATCAGCGCCATGGCGACCACGGCGCCGGCGAGCACGTCGGCACGGACGTTGGACAGCCAGTGTTTTCTTATCAGTTCGAGCATGGGCAGTTCTCTGTCATGAGCCACGGTGGGCGGCCAGGGACATCGCCGTTGCGTTTCGACAAGACGAAACTGCAGTGGTCGATCTCCGTCGTCAGGGACATCGAACGCAGGGCGTTGTCGGTCGACCACCACGCATTCGCGGCAAGTCTTTGAATTGAATGGGAGCAGCAAAACAGTGCCGTCCGCCGACCGGGAGGATCGGAGACAGCCGGGCGGGTGCCGAAAGGCACGCCGGGACGGGGGCGTGACGCTAGGGTGGAGTCATACCGACGATGGTACTGGCAAAACGGGCTTGCATGGAGTCGGACCCTGTCGAGCGCGGCAGGCGCGTCGTTGGATGATTATCTCGAGGCGCAGGAGTCTACCACTAACGTCGAAAAGTTCCCAGCCGCGATCGCCGGGGGCGAATCGTCACCGTCGGCTTCGATGCCTCAGCGGTTGTGCGCTTCCAAAAACCGCTGCATCGCCTCGACGGTGGCGTCGCTGCAGTGGTGCTCGATCCCTTCGGAGTCGGCTTCGGCGACATGGGGGGGGACGCCGAGTGCCAGCAGGGTCGACAATACCAGTTGGTGGCGGGCCTCCACTTTCTCGGCCAGTTCGCTCCCCTTCACGGTGAGGAAGACGCCGCGATAGGGGCGCGCCTCGGCCAGACCGTCACGCTTGAGCCTGGCGATCACCTTGGAAACGGCGGCGGCGCTGACCCCGAAACGCTCGGCCAGGTCGCTGGCCCGAGCTTCGCCGTGATCGCGATGAAGCTGCGCGATCTCCTCCACGTAGTCTTCCACCAGCTCCTGCTGGTGGTCGAGACGCGTGCGCTCGAAGCGGGCATAACGTGGACGTGGCGTTACTGGCATGATGTTCTCATCGACGGGCTGAAGTGAAGGACGGCGAGAGTGTGTCGGGCGTGCTCCCGCACGCGTCCCTGAGAGCCTACAGCAACTCGAAGGCCAACACATAGCCATTCAACGAGATGATGATCGCCGCGATCACACATCCCAGCGCCGTCACCCAGGCACGATTGGTCAGATTTCCCATCACGCGGTGCTGTGCGGTGAAGTGGAGCAGCGGCACCAGCGCGAAGGGTATCCCGAAACTCAGCACGACCTGGCTGGCGACCAGCACCTGCTGCTCGGGGAAGCCCAGCATGATCACCGCGATCGCCGGCAGCATGGTCAACAGGCGGCGCAGCCAGATCGGGATGGTGAAGCCGACGAATCCCTGCATCACCACCTGGCCCGCCATGGTGCCGACGATCGACGAGGAGAGCCCCGCCATCAGCAGCGTGAAGCCGAACAGGGTGCTTGCCAGATCCCGGTCCATCAACGGCGCCAGCAACTGGTAGCTCTGCTCGATCGATGCGACGCCGGTGCGCCCGTTGTCGAAGAAGACCGCCGCAGCCAGTGCCAGCATCGACAGGTTGATGATCCCGGCGATCCCCATGCCGATGATCACGTCCCAACGGTAGTAACGCATCGCACGGCGGCGCTGCTCGTCGGTATGGGTCGCCACCCGGCGCTGCGACAGCGACGAGTGCAGATAGATGACGTGGGGCATCACGGTAGCACCCAGGATACCCGCCGCCAGGAACACCGCGTAGCCGTCCGGGAACTGGGGCAGCAGCAGACCCTCGAGCGCCGGCGCGGCGTCGGGGCGCCCCATCACGATCTGGATCACGAACCCTGCCGCCACCGCCATCAGCATGCTGCCGATGATGATCTCGAGCAGGCGAAAACCGAATCGCTGCATGTAGAGCGCCGCATAGGTGATCGCGCCTGTGAGCAGCGCCCCCTCGAGCATCGACATGCCGAACAGTAGATTGAAGGCCAATGCGGCACCGAGGAATTCCGCCAGATCGGTGGCGATCGCCACCAGCTCGGCCTGGACCCAGTAGAACCAGACCAGCGGCCGCGGGTAGCGATCCCGGATCATCTCGGCCAGGTTCTTGCCCGTCGCCAGGCCAAGGCGAACCGACAGCGTCTGGATCAGCATCGCCATCAGGTTGGCCCACAGCACCACCCACAGCAGGACATAGCCGTAGCGCGAGCCCGCTTCGATATTGGTGGCGAAGTTGCCCGGGTCGATATAGGCAACCGCCGCGATCATGGCGGGGCCGAAGAACGGCAGGAAGCGCGACAGCGCCGATCGGCGGCGACCGCCGACCTGCACCGTCTCGCTCCCTTTGCAGGACTCGATAACGCTGTCGGACACGATGGAACCCTGAAATTTGTCAACGAACCGGCGCATTTATGCCCCGGTTATCAATTTAAACCTTGGTTGACAAGATATACCCGAGTTACCAACGGCGCAACGGTGTGCGCCCATGAGTTATTTCAATCGGCCCGATTGATGGATCCGCATCACGCCACCCCGAGCATCGCTAGCGCCACTGCAGGATCGGCCAGCCGCGGGCGGTGGCGGTCTCGCGCAGGCGGGCGTCCGGCTGCGTGGCGTGGGGATGATCGACGAATTCGAGCAGCGGCAGGTCGTTGTAGGAGTCGCTGTAGCCCCAGGTCTCCCAACCCTCGGCAAACCCGGTGTCGTGAGCATCGAGCCACTGGGCGAACGCGTCGAGCTTGCCGCGCTGGTAGGTCTGGATACCGATCGGTTCGCCGGTGAAGCAGTCATCGGTGTCGAACTCGGGCAGCGTGGCCAGCGCGCCGTCGGCCCCGACGGCGTCGGCGATGGGTCCGACCAGGTGATGCATCGAGGCGGAGATCACCAGCGTGGCGTGTCCTTTGCGACCGTGTTCCTGTAGCCGCGCGACGCCTTCCTGCATCAGGCGCGGGCGCACCCTGGCCTCGACGAAGGCTTCGACCTGTTCACGCACCTCGCGGCGGGAGCGACCGATCAGCGGCGCCAGCGTGAAACGCAGATGCTCGGTCATGTCCAGCGTACCGGCATGGTACTGCGCGTCGTGGGCGCGCATCTGTCCCAGCAGGCTCTCGCCATCGGCGACCCAGCCGCACTCGATGATCCATTCGAGCCAGAGATGAGTGCAATCGCCGTCGAGCAGCGTGTCGTCGAGATCGAAAATGGCCAGGGCGGACGGCGGGTGCGGCGAAAGGGATCGTGACGTAGCCAAGCGTGACTCCGGTTCAAGCGGCTGAAGATGACGTCAGGATACACGCTGGCGTCGCGACGGACAGCGTCCGCCGGCGTCGATCAACCGTCGTCCTTCGGCGCGGCCGCCCCGGAGAATCCCCGCATTGTCTTGAACGCTTCCATGATGTCCATCGGCAGCGGGAAGACGATGGTGGAGGCGTTCTTGTTGCTCATGTCACTCATGGTCTGGAGATAACGCAGCTGCAGCGCCGCCGGATTGCGCGACATGATATCGGCCGCCTCGACCAGCTTTTCGGCCGCCTGCTGCTCGCCCTCGGCATGGATCACCTTGGCGCGGCGCTCGCGTTCGGCTTCGGCCTGACGGGCGATCGCCCGGATCATGCTCTCGTCGAGATCGACATGCTTGATCTCGACGTTGGCGACCTTGATCCCCCAGGCCTCGGTCTGGGTGTCGATGATCTCCTGGATGTCGTCGTTGAGCTTGTCGCGTTCGGAGAGCATCTCGTCGAGATCGTGCTTGCCCAGCACCGAGCGCAGCGTGGTCTGCGCCAACTGGCTGGTGGCGTTGACGTAGTTCTCGACCTGGATGATCGCCCGCTCCGGATCGACGACACGGAAATAGAGCACCGCGTTGACGCGCACGGTGACGTTGTCCTGCGAGATGACGTCCTGCTCCGGCACGTCCATGGTGATCACGCGCAGGTCGACCACCTGCATCTTCTGGACCACCGGGATCAGGAAGAACAGCCCCGGGCCCTTGACATCCTGGAAGCGGCCCAGAAAGAACACCACGCCACGGCGGTATTCCGGCAGGATCCGGACCGACGCCAGCAGCAGCAGAATCAGCAGTACCACGGGTACCAGATAGGCGAACATCATCTCGTCTCCTTCCTGCAGGACAGCCTTCCGCACCGTCCTCGCGACGGGCGTCGGGCATCGGTTTCAGGTCGACGTCGGCGGGCACGCGACGCCGATCGGTTCGACGCTGACGGTCAATCCGTCCAGCGCCGTCACGCGCAGCTTGTCGCCCTTGTGAATTCGGGCTTCTCCGCGCGCCCGCCAACGCTCGCCGTGCAGCAGCACCTTGCCGCGCCCGGCGGAAAAATCCCCCAGCGCCACCGCATCGGCACCGATCAGCTCCTCGCGACCGGTCAACGGGATGCGTCGACGCACCCCCATCAGGCGCATCACGCCCCATAGCAGAAAACCGGCCGCCACCAGCGCCGTGCCACCGATCAGCGGCCACGCCACTGCACTGTTGGCCTCGTCCATCAACAGGATGGAACCGATCACGAAGGCGACGATACCGCCCACCCCAAGCGCACCGAAACTGGGCAGGAAGGCTTCGCCGACGATCATGACCAGGCCGAGCAGAACCAGTCCCAGCCCCGCCAGATCGATCGACAGCACCTGAAAGGCGAACAACCCCAGCAACAGGCTGATACCACCGACCACGCCCGGAATGATCGTGCCGGGACTGGCGAGTTCGAACACCAGCCCGTAGAAGCCGATCAGCAGCAGGCCGTAGGCGATGGTGGGGTTGGCGATGAACGAAAGCAGCGAGGTACGCCAGTCCGGCAGTTCCCGAACGATCTCGATATTTTCGGTAGAGAGCGTGCGCGTGCCGGTCTCCAGTGTCACCTGGCGGCCGTCCAGCTGCGCCAGCAGGTCGTCGAGATCGGTGGCCACCAGATCGATGACGTTGCGTTCGAGTGCTTCCTGCGCGCCGAGATTGGCCGCCTCACGCACCGCCTGTTCGGCCCAGTCCGCGTTGCGTCCATGGCGTTGAGCGTATCCGCGTATCGTGGCCACGGCATCCTCGACCACCTTGCGGCGCATCGCCTCGCCGTCGGCATCGTCGCGGGTGTCGCCGCCCAAGGTCACCGGGGTGGCAGAACCGAGATGGGTGCCCGGCGCCATCGCCGCTATCGGGCTCGCGTAGAGAAGATAGGTTCCCGCACTGGCCGCACGGGCCCCGCTCGGCGTGACGTAGATCGCCACCGGCACTTCGGCGGCGAGTATGGACTGCGCTAGTTGACGCATCGACTCGACCTGGCCGCCGGGGGTATCGAGCTCGACGACCAGGAGTTGCACCCCCATCGACTCGGCCTGCCGAATACCGCGCTCGACGTAGTCCCGCGTTGCCGGGTTGATGCCGTCATCGAGGGTGAGCACCAGCGTCCGCGGGGCGGAGGACGACTGCGCCAAAGCCGCCATGGCCACCAGCCCGCCCACCAGCAGGCAGGCGAGCCAGCCCATGCAGCGCTGGCGCCGTGTCGGGAATTCGCGAGTATTGCCCGTCGAGTGAACCATACTCGCAGCGTAGTCAGTTTCTCGCGTCGATGCCGTTAATCAGTAGTCGCGAGGCTCAGGATTGCAGCTTTCCCTCACGCTTGAGCATCACCTCGAACTGGTCCGCCAGCGCCTCCATGTCGGGCGCCATCATGTCGGGAGGATCCCCCCAGGGCTCGAACGGCACTTTGGGATTGCGCTGGATCCACGCTGCGCGCAGCCCGGCGTAGCGCGCACCGATGATGTCGAAAGGATTGCTGGAGACCAGCCAGGTGTTGTCGGGGCGGCTGTGCGTGCGTCGACGCAGGTGCGCGTAGACGACGGCGTCGGGCTTGAACCGCCGCACTTCCTCGACGCTGACGATATCGTCGAACATCGCCAGCAATCCGGCATTGTCGAACAGCAGCTCGACGCTCTGGCGGCTACCATTGGAGAACGCCACGCAGCGCACGCCCAGTCCGCGAATCCGCTCGAGCGCGGCGGGCACCTCGCCGAAAGCCGGCAGGCGGCGATAGGCCATCATCAGGTTCTGCTTGAACTCCTCACCGAAGCGAGTGCCCCACTCCTGGTCGACCAGATCCAGCGCTTCCCGTTTACACTGGGAAAAATCGGCGTAGGCGCCCATCAGCCCCCGTCGGAAAGCGAACTCGAGCTGCTTGTCGCGCCAGCGGCCGGCGAACAGGGATGCCTCCTCGCCGAGCCGCGAGCGGAGCGTGGAGACGACGCCTTGTGTATCCACCAGCGTCCCGTACACATCGAAAGCCAGTACCGGTGTTTGCATGTCTTGGATCCTTGGTCAAAATGTCTCGTCCCGCGTTTTTTGTCACCATGAGCTCATGAAACTGAAAAAACCCGAACAAAATCATTGTTCTATTTTGTAATCACGGAGTGACGCGCCATGCGCCCGGACTATGGGGGACCGCTCCCCGAACCCGTGGGTTTCCTGTTGATTCCGCGCTTCTCGATGATGGCGTTCTTCGCCGCCGTGGAGCCGCTGCGAATCGCCAACCGACTGTCCGGTCGTGAGCTCTATCGCTGGACGCTGATCAGCGAAGATGGTCAGCCCGTGACCGCCAGCAACGACATGACCCTGCTCATGGATTGCGGCCTGGTCGATGCCCCCTCGCTGCCGACGCTGGCGGTGTGCGCGGGCTTCGAACCGGAGCGCGGCCTGCCGCGCAGGCTCTCCCAGTGGCTGCACCGCCAGGCCAGTGAAGGCTGTCTGCTGGGCGGCATCGATACCGGCCCGCTGCTGCTGGCGGAAATGGGGTTGCTCGACGGCCATCGCCTGACGCTGCACTGGGAGAGCCTGCCGGCGTTTCGCGAGCGGTTCCCGACGCTGGAAGCGGTCGAGTCGCTGTTCGAGATCGACGCCCGCCGTTTCACCTGCGCCGGCGGTGCCGCCGCCATGGACATGACCCTGAGCATGATCGCCGGTCGCCACGGCCAGGGACTGGCCGACGACATTTCCGAGCAGTTGATCCACGCCCGCCTGCGCCCGCGCCAGGAGCATCAGCGCCTGCCGCTGGCGAAACGCCTGGGCACGCACCGCCGACCGCTGGTGGACGCCGTCGCGTTGATGGAACGCCACCTCGAACAGCCGCTCTCGATGACCGCGGTGAGCGATCGGATCGGCCTCTCCATGCGCCAGCTCCAGCGGCTGTTTCTCGATGAACTGGGCAAGCGCCCCCGGGACTACTACCTCGAACTGCGGCTGGATCGAGCCCGACATCTGCTCGAGGAGACCGATCGCGACATTCTGAGCATCGGCCTGGCCTGTGGTTTCAGTTCGGCCTCGAGCTTTTCCCGTGCCTATCGCCAACGCTTCGGGGCGCCTCCCAGCGCTTCGCGGCGTCCCGACGGGCATTCAGCGCCACCTCCCAATCACGGCCAAAAACCTCAATAAAATGGCGTTTAAGCGCAATCCCGGTACCGGGTCATCCGCCACGCTGACTCGACCCCCAGCAGCGATGCCTTCGGAGCCCCTCATGTCAGCCGTCTCGAATCCCCGGTCACACGCCCTCCCTGCCACGCCGGACTTCGACGCCTGGCCGGTCGATCACTCCATCACCGGTATCACCCACGACGACAGGCAACTGACGATCGACTGGCAGGACGGTCGCAGGAGTCGCTACCACAGCATCTGGTTACGCGAGAATGCCGCCGACGACAGCACGATCAACCCGACGACACGGGAACGCATCCTCGATCTTTCCCGATTAGGGGCATGGCCGACCATCGGCGAAGCCCATTTGGAGACCAGCGGCGCGGTCACGCTCGAGTTTCTGCCCGAGCGACGCCGCCTGTCGTTTCACCCCGGCTGGCTGCGCGCCCACGACTACGACAACGAGACGGCCGCCGAAGACCCGCTGGTGGCCACGACACACTGGCGTGGCGCCGAACGCAGCGAGCCGACCACGCTCGACGCCAGCGGCTGGATGGACGCCGAACACGACGCCACCAGCATCGACCCGCTGCTGGAACAGGCGCTGGAGGCGGTCATCGGTGAAGGGTTGGTCAGGCTACGCAACCTGCCCGTCGAGCCGGGCAGCCTGGATCTCATCGCACGGCGCATCGGCCCACCGCGACCGACCAACTTCGGCCACCTGTTCGACGTCCGCGCCAAGCCGGATCCGGACTCCAATGCCTATACTTCGATCGCCCTGCCGCCCCACGTCGATCTGCCGACTCGAGAGTACCAGCCAGGCCTGCAGCTGTTGCACTGTCTGGAGAACGATACCGTCGGCGGCGAGGCGGTGATGATGGACGGCTTCGCCGTGGCCGAGGCCCTGCGCGAGCGCCATCCCGAGCATTTCGCGACGCTCACCCGCGTGCGCTGGTGCTACGCCAATACCGCCAGGACCAGTGACTACGTCTGGTTCGACCCGATGATCAAGCTCGACGCCCGGGGAGAGTTTGATGAAGTCCGCATCGCGGATTTCCTGCGCGGCCCACTGATGGCGCCGTTCGACGACGTCGAGCCCGCCTACGCGGCGCTGATGACGCTGCAACGGTTGTTGCGCGAGCCTGAATTCGCGCTGCGCTTCGGCTACGCGCCCGGCGACCTGGTGATCTTCGACAACCGGCGCCTGCTCCACGCTCGCGACGCCTTCGATATCAGCCAGGGCGGCCGTCGCTGGCTGCAGGGCTGCTATCTGGAGCGCGACGAAGCCCGCTCCCGCCTGCGCATGCTGCATCGCGCCCGACGCCGGGAGCGGGTCGCCTCGTCAGTGGTGCCAGGGAACTGACGCCGGTTCGCCGATGGCTAGTCCCGTCTGATACCGATGCGCCGCCCGGCGGCGCTGGGCCATTCATCACCCGCGGCCGGCAGCGCGGCAACCGCCGTGGCCACCGGCGTGGGGAACGGTGCCGGGCGGCCGCTTTCCACATCGATCCCCATCAGCATCTGCTCGCTGGTCGCGAGTACGTCGCCATCCATGTTGTTGAGCGTGAACAGCACGTGCAGACGCTTGGCATCGCTGTCGAGCAGCGTCAGCGCCACGCTCAGCCCTTCACCGCGATGGGCCTGCTGGCGATAGCAGAGATGGGTCTCGAGGGTGTAGATCGTGTAGCCAAGCTCGGCGCGACCGGCTTCGTCGAGGCCGATCCGATCCATCAGCGCCTCCACCGCCAGCGAGAACACCCGCGCATACTCGGCATCGTTCATATGCCCGTTGTAGTCGACCCAGGCATCCAATACTCGGGTCTGAAAAAGCGGATCACTTGTGTTCCGGGTCATCAGTTGCGCCTCGTCGATCAAATCCGGCCCTGGAGCCCTTCGGCCTCCGGCCAGTACTTCTGGGTCAGCTCGAGCAGCTCGGTGAGAAACGCATCGCGGCGTGTCTCGAGCTCGGCAACGCTGCGCCCGGCAGCCTGATGCTCGCAACCGTCGGCCACCTTGTCGATCAGCTCGTCGGTCAGTTCCGGCGCTTCCAGCTTGGTCCACGGCAGTTTCAACGCCGGGCCGAACTGGTGCAGCATATGGCGCATGCCGCCGTCGCCGCCGGCCAGATGGAACGTCAGGAAGGTGCCCATCAGCGACCAGCGCAGACCGCAGCCGTAGATCACCGCCGCGTCGATCTCCTCGGTGGTGGCGACGCCGTCGTTGACCAGGTGCAGCGCCTCGCGCCACAGCGCCTCCATCAACCGGTCGGCGACGTGCCCCTCGATCTCGCGACGCACCACCAGCGGACGCATGCCCAGCGCAGCGTACTGGACTTGGGCGCGTTCCATCACCACCGGCGCGGTGTGCTCGCCACCGACCAGCTCCACCAGCGGCAGCAGATAGACTGGATTGAACGGGTGCGCCACGATCACGCGGCCGGGCTCTCGGGTGCAGGCCGACTGCAGATCGCTCGGCTTGATCCCGGAGGTCGACGAGCCGATCACCACGCCCGGCGCGGCCAGCGCATCTAGCTGGCTCAGAACGTCGTGCTTGAGCGCCAGCCGCTCGGGCACGTTCTCCTGGATCAGTTCGGCGCCTTCGACGGCGGCCTCCAGTGAATCGACGAAAGTCAGCGCCTCGGGATCGGCGTTCTCGGCGAGCCCCAGCCGCTCCAACGCCGGCCAGGCACGCTCGACGAAGGCGCGGGTGCGCTCGGGGGCCGTGGCATCTGGGTCGAAAGCGGTCACCCGGCAGCCGGCCGCCAGGGCGCGGGCGATCCAGCCATTGCCGATCACGCCGGTACCGATCACGGCAACGTTGCGGGGAAGTTCGGAAGCAGTCATCAAGACACTCCATGACGGTGCGAGGAAAGAGAATCGGCGAACGCGCACTCGGGGGATATCCCGGGCGCGTTCACGGAAAACGGGGAGAGTTCGGGCGGAATCAGGGCTTGCGCAGCGCCAGCGACTCCCGCGTCTGTGCCGGCGTCTGCACCTTGCCACCCAGGTTTTCGACGATGGTGGCGGCACGCTCGACCAGTTGGGCGTTGGTGGCGAAGACGCCCTTGCTCAGGTAGAGGTTGTCTTCCAGGCCAACCCGCATGTGCCCGCCCATGATCATCGACTGCGCCGCCATCGGGAACTGCTGGCGACCGATGCCGAACGCCGACCAGATCGCGTTTTCCGGCAGCTTGTTGCGCATCGCCAGCATGGTCTCGGTGTCGGCCTCGGCGCCCCAGGGAATCCCCAGGCAGAGCTGGAACAGCGGGTCGCCGTCGATCAGCCCCTCTTCTACCAGTTGACGTGCGAACCAGACATGGCCGAGATCGAAGCACTCCAGCTCCGGCTTGACCCCGGCCTGCTGGATCAGACGCGCATGCTCGCGCAGCCAGTCGGCGGTGTTGAGATAGACCATGTCGCCGAAGTTGAGGCTGCCGCAGTCCAGCGTGCAGAGTTCCGGCAGCAGCTCGCCCACCGGGTGATGACGCTCCGCCGCGGTCTGCAGGTCGGTGCCGTCGAGCCCGTGGATCATCCCGTCGCGAATCTCGGGAAACAGGTCGCCGCCGCCACCGGCGGTGATATTGATCACCGCGTCGACGTCGGACTCGCGGATGCGCTCGACCACCTCGCGGAAGTGATCGGTGGAGTGGCTGACGCCGCCGGTTTCCGGATCGCGCACGTGGAGATGGACGATGCTGGCACCGGCGCGGGCGGCGTCCAGCGCGCTATCGGCGATCTGGCGCGGGGTAATCGGCAGGTCCGGATGTTTGCCGGCGGTATCGCCGGCGCCGGTCACGGCACAGGTCAGGATGACGTCGCGATTCATGGGATCCTCTCTTGGTCCGGCCGCGATTCGTTGGCCGCTCGCGGCGGTGCATGAGTGCACCCGGTGGGTGCCTATCGATGTCATCCATTGTGGGCGCCGCAAGCCCCCTCAGATTGTTATAAGGCGCCATGAAATTGACGCTTCACGACACTCATCTGCCCCGCTGTGCCGTGGTTCGCGGTGACTCGCCGAACCGTGCCCGATAGACCCGGGAAAAATGCGCTGGCTGAGCGAATCCTGCCGCCAGTGCTGCCTGGGTCACGCTGGTTCGACTATCGGCGAGAATCTGCCGGGCCCGATCGAGTCGCAGCGACAGATAGCGGCCTTTCGCCGTTTCGCCACGATAACGCTGGAAGAGCCGGTTGAGCTGGCGCTGGGACTGGCCGACACGGCGACAGATATCCGGGATCGTCAGCGGCTGCGCCAGATGGGCCTCCATGATCGCCTCCGCCCGACGAACGCTCCGGGGGAGATACTCCGAGCCGGCCCGCCCCTCGATATCACTCTGGATGCGAGGATCCAGACGCGAGTGCACCAGTTGACGGCTTAGTGCCGCGACCAGATTGGTCCCGTGCTCCCGCTCGATGAAAGCCATCATCAGATCGAGACTGGCCGCGCCGCCACCGCCCGTCAGACGCTGGCGATCGAACCGGTAGCGGGCGTCGCTCAGGGCGAGCTCGGGGAACTCTTCCGCGAAGGCCGGTGCGCTCTCCCAGTGAAGGGCCACTTCGAAGCCGTCCAGCAACCCGGCCCGAGCCAGAATGAACGCCCCCGTCTCCAGCGCCGCGAGCAAACCGCCATGGGCCGCCACCTGTCGCAACGCCGCCCAATGCGACGAGGCCACCGTCGCCTCGGCCTCGTAAGACGCCACCACGAACAGGTTGTCGAAGATCGGCGTTCGCCCCAGCGCCGCATCGACATCGACGGTCACGCCGTTACTGGCGGTCACCGGCCGGCCATCGTTGGAAAACAGCCGCCACGCGAACAGCGAGCGCCCGAATCGATTGGCGACGCGCAGCGGCTCGAGCAGACAGTAGAGCGTCAGCATCGAGAACTTTGGCAGCAACCAGAGATTGACCGTGACATCCGCCTCTTCAGGCGACAGAACGGGCGGCAGGTCGGGGCGGGGATAGAGCCATTCCGGCGTCGGACGATCGGACATGGCGAAAAGAATCTCTGATACGGCCAAAAATATCAATTGTCTCGACGCGACACCTCCTAGGGTATCAGGACACTGACCCACCGAGAGATGTCGCCATGGACGTTTTCGTCGAGATCATTCCCGGTACCGACGCCCGTCAACTGAGAGTGGTCGAGGGCAATCGGGAAACGCGCTTCCATGCGCTGTGGCTACGCGAGCGCTCCCCCGATGCGCAAACTCTCGATCCCCGCACCGGCCAGCGGCTGATCGAGGCTGCCGCCCTGCCGCTGGAGCTGGCGCTGGCCGGCGCAGACTGCGACGGCGAGACGGTCGACTTGACGTTCAGCGACGGGCATCGCGCCCGTTTCGCCTTGCGTGACTTGCATCCGGAGGCGCATGCCGGCGCCGGCCATGAGCACTGGGATGCGTCACTGCCGGAGCTACCGAGCGCCGATTTCACCCCTGCGCTGGAATGCGACGACGCCCTGTCGGAGATGCTCGAGGCGCTTGAGCGCTACGGCTTCGTCAAGGTCAGCGGCGTGCCGCTGACGCTCGATGGCATGCTGCCGCTGGTGGAACGCCTGGGGCCGCTGCGCCGGACCAACTGGGGCGCCATCGCCGACGTCAAGTCGATCAACGATGCCTTTGATCTGACCATGACGCAGCGCGGACTCGAACCGCACACCGACAACCCCTACCGCGACCCGATACCCGGCTATATCTGGCTGCACTGCCTGAGCAACGCCGACAGCGGCGGTGACAGCACGCTGACGGACGGCTTCATGGCCGCGGAGCGCCTGCGCCGGGACGCCCCCGACGCTTTCGACTGCCTGACGCGTACGCCGAGCCGATTTCGCTACGTCGATGATGACGCCCACCTGGAAAGCGAGGGCCCGCTGATCGAGCTCGACGCCCGTGGCGAGGTGGTCCGGGTGCGCTACAACAATCGCACCGAGCGCATCCCGCCGCTGCCGCCAGAGCAACTGGAGCGCTACTACGCTGCCCGGCGCGCGTTCTTCGCGCTGATCACCGCGCCGGAACTGACGCTGACACCCAAGCTGGCACCGGGCGAGATGCTGATCATGGACAACTACCGTCTGCTCCACGGGCGCACCGCCTTCCGCCTCGACCGGGGCATTCGCCATCTGCGCCAGGGTTACGTCGATCGCGACACCACCGCAAGCCGGCGCCTGACGTTACGTCGCCGGACCGGTGTCTCCCCCCACTCGCGCCAGGAGTCCGCATGAGCGCCACTTTTACCCGGTTCGACCATAGCCAGGCAAATGACTGGCGCGAGATCGACGCCCACTTTCGCGACTATCGCAAAGGCGTCGTCGAGCGCGTCATCACGCATCTGTTGCGCCTCGAAGGTGACACGCACGGCTATCCGGTCGATCGCTACACCCACTGCCTGCAGACGGCGACTCGCGCCGAGCGCGCCGGGGCCGATGACGAAACCATCGTCTGCGCCCTGCTTCACGATATCGGCGACGATCTGGCGCCGGACAATCACGCCGAGATCGCCGCCGCCATTCTCGAACCGTTCGTCGATCCGTTGAATGTGTGGATGATTCGCCACCATGAGCTGTTCCAGGGCTATCATTACCGCCACTTCTACGGTCTGGATCGTCACGTTCGCGACGACTATCACGGCCATCCCGGCTACGAACGTACGGTTCGTTTCTGCGACGAATGGGATCAGACCTCGTTCGACCCCGACTACGACACGCTTCCCCTCGAGCATTTCCGTCCACTACTCGAGCGCGTTCTGGCACGTCCGCCGTTCGAAGGCGAGGGCCTGCCCAGCGTTGCGAGCGGCTGAGCCCGCGCGCTCGCCGACCGTAACGCCCATCACTCCCACAATAACCAGGAGTCACCATGACACCGCGCACCGCACTCGTGGCCGCCACGCTGCTGCCGCTATCGCTGATGACCGTATCGATGTCGGCTCTCGCCCAGAGCCCACCGCAGGATCGGGCCGACAGCGTCAATTTCGTCGTTCCGCCCTGGCCCGGCGTCACCGTCAAGACCGAAGTCTTCAGCCAGTTGATCGCACCGCTCGGCTATGACAGCGAGAGCCAGGAGGTCAGCAGCACGGTCGGCTATCGAACGCTTCAGACCGGCGACAGCGATGTGTTCCTGGCCGGCTGGCTCCCGGCCCAGCAGGAGAGCCACGACGAGGCGATGGCCAGCGGCAAGATCGAGGATCTCGGCAACAACGTCACCGGTGCACGGATGGGCTTCGCGGTGCCGGGTTACGTCTACGATGCCGGCGTCCACAGCGCCGAGGACCTGGATGCGTATCGCGACCGGTTCGATGGCCGTTTCTACTCGATCGAATCCGGCTCGACGGTCAGCACGTTCATCCATGACGCGCAGGACCAGGATGTCTACGGCCTGGGCGACTGGCAGATTCTCGACTCCTCGACGCCGGGCATGCTGTCGGAGGTCGACGCCGCCTTCAACGACAAGCGCTGGATCGTCTGGTACGGCTGGACACCGCACTGGATGGCACCGGCCTATGACATGCACATTCTCGACGACCCGGCGTCGGTCTACGGCCCGGACAACGGCAAGAGCGACGTGCGCACCATCGTCAACAAGGCATTCGCCGAGGCCAACCCCAACCTGCTCGCACTGCTCGAGCAGTTCACGCTGACCGCCAACGAGCAGAGCGAATTCATCGACGGCTACGGCCGCCAGGAGCGCTCGGCCAAAGACGTCGCCCGGCAATGGTTGCAGGATCATCCCGACCGCGTCGCCGAGTTCCTCGACGGCATTACCACCCGCGATGGCCGACCGGCGCTCGACGCCGTGAAGGCAAGTCTGCAGTAACCTTTCCGCCAGCCCGCTTCCAGCCGTCGGACCTGACCGGAATGGAGAACAGCCGCCGAGCAGGTACTCCCCGCCCGGCGGCTGTTCGTGGGAACGCGGAATCGTTAGTCTGTCACTATCAGCTTGCTTCCACTCCGCGACTCGCCACCACGGGACTGTCATGCGTTCAGCCGACCCACACCACTCGTCTCCCCGCTATGCCCAACTGACCCGGCGCATCGCCGGCGAAGGCGCCAGCGCCTGGAACATTCACTTTCGCGCCAAGGCGCGCCAGGCCCGTGGCGAGGATGTCATCATCCTCTCGGTGGGCGATCCCGATTTCGACACCCCGCCCTCCATCGTCGACGCCGCCGTCGACAGTCTGCGTCGCGGCGTGACCCACTACGCCGACGTGCAGGGCAAGCAGGCCTTGCGCGAACGCATCGCGGCCTTTCATCGCGCCCATGGCGGCCAGCCCGAGACGAGCGCGGAACACGTCGCCGTGCTCGCTGGCGCGCAGTGCGGTCTCTACGCCACGGCACAGTGCCTGCTCGATCCCGGCGACGAGGTGATCATTCCCGAACCGGCCTACGTCACCTACGAAGCGGTGGTGCAGTCCACCGGCGCGGTGCCGGTATGGGTGCCGCTGCCGGCCGACGAAGGCTTCCAGCCCCGCCCGGCCGACATCGAGGCGGCGATCACCTCGCGTACCAAGGCGATCCTGATCAACAGCCCCCACAACCCCACCGGCCAGTGCCTGACGCCGGCGATGTGGGAATCGATCGCCACGCTCTGCCGCGATCACGATCTGTGGCTGATCGTCGATGCCGTCTACGCCGACCTGATCTTCGACGGCGAGCACCTCAGCCCCGACAGCCTGCCCGGCATGCGCGAGCGCACCGTGGTGATCAGCAGCCTGTCGAAATCCCACGCCATGACCGGCTGGCGGCTGGGCTGGGTGGTGGGCCCGCGGCCGCTGATGACCCATCTGGTCAACCTCGCCCTGTGCATGCTCTACGGCTGCCAGCCGTTCATCCAGGACGCGGCCATCGCGGCTTTCGACGCACCGCCGGCAGCACTGGACACGATGCGCGAGACCTACCGCCAGCGCCGCGATGCGGTGGTCGAGACCCTGCGCGAAAGCGAGACCGTCGCCACGCTGCCGCCAGCCGCCGGGATGTTCATGATGATCGACATTCGCGCGACAGGACTCAGTACCCACGCCTTCGCCGATCGTCTGCTCGACGAGCATGGCGTATCGGTACTCGCAGGCGAGGCCTTCGGCGCCTCTGCCGCGGGGTTCGTGCGACTGAGCCTGACCGTGGATGCCGAGCGCCTGCGCGAAGCGTGCCGGCGAATCGAGCGTTGCGCCCAGGAGTGCCAGGGCGAGTCCCGACTGGCGGCCCGGCCGCTCGACGGCATGACAAGCTGACCCCGAATCCGCACAATACCGCGATCACGACGTCGTCAAAGATCAACGGCAGGACAACGCCCATGGCATCTCCGGACTCATCCCAACGCGCTTTCGAGGACTTTTCAGAGGGCTCTTTCAAAAACTCTTCGAAGGGCTCTTTCAAGGTCTACGTCGACGGCCAGGAAGGCACCACCGGCTTGCGACTGTTCGACTATCTCCAGGCTCGCGACGATATCGAGCTGCTGCGCATCGACAGCGACAAGCGCAAGGATCCGGCCGAGCGAGCGCGCCTGCTCAACGCCGCCGATGTCGCCTTTCTGTGCCTGCCGGATGCGGCCTCCCGCGAAGCCGCGGCGATGGTCGAGAACCCGAATACCTGCCTGATCGATGCCAGCACGGCGTTTCGCACCGATCCGAGCTGGGTCTACGGGCTGCCGGAGCTCGACGAGGGCCAGCGCGACCGGATTCGCGCCAGCAAGCGCATCGCCAACGTCGGCTGTCACGCCAGCGCCTTCATCCTGCTGGTTCGACCGCTGGTGGACGCTGGACTGCTGCCGGCAGACTATCCGCTCTCCGCGTTCTCGCTGACCGGCTACAGCGGTGGCGGCAAGGCGATGATCGCCGAGTACCAGAACGACAGTGACGACCGCCTGGCTGCGCCACGCCCCTACGCCATGGCGCTCGGCCACAAGCATCTGCCGGAGATGCAGCAGCATGGCCGCTTGGCGCAGCCGCCGGTGTTCTCACCGATCGTCGGCCCGTTCCTGAAGGGGTTGATGGTCAGCGTACCGCTGCAGCTCTCGCACCTGGCGGAGGGCGTGGGCGCGGAGAAGTTGCTCGGCGCCTATCGCGCGCACTACGCCGACGAGCCGTTCGTCCGGGTGCGGCCGGTCGAGGCACTCGACAATCTGGACAACGGCTTCTTCGACGTCCAGGGCGCCAACGAGACCAACCGCGTCGACCTGTTCGTGTTCGGCAACGACGAGCGCGTCTGCCTGGTATCGCGACTCGACAACCTCGGCAAGGGTGCCGCGGGCTCCGCCGTGCAGAACATGAACGTGCATCTGGGGGTGGACGAGATGACGGGCCTCGGCGTCTGACGCCTCGCCTGCCGAGGTCGGGGCCGCCGCCAAGCCCGACCCGGCAGGTTCGGCAGCCGCTATCGGCGACGATAGCGATCCAGATAGGCGTGGATCGCCGCGATATCCTGCTCGCCATGGCCGGCGTCGACCGCATCGAACCAGAGGTTGCGGATCTGGGACAGTGACGGCAGCGCCTCTTCGTCCCCCGCCTCCAGCGCGAGCCCCGCGTCCTTCAGCCCCCACTGCAGCGCCATCTGCGGATCGAAATCGCCGCCGGCGATCGTGTCCAGCTTGAGCTTCATGTAGGGCGTGGCCAGCGGGCCACCCTCGAGTATCTGCCACAGCTCGTCGCCCGCGACGCCGAGCGCGTCGGCGAGATGGGCGGTCTCTGCAATCCCCTGCATCATCGAGATCAGCCAGGCGTTGATGACGACCTTCATCCGCGCGCCCCGTCCGGCCTGCCCCAGCCAGTGGGTCTGTTTGCCCAGCACGTCGAAGATCGGCTCGACGACGCCTGCCGCGCGATCCCTGTCGCCGCTGGCCAGTACGACCACCGCGCCCTGCTCGGCCGGGGCCTTGGTGCCGGAAACCGGGGCATCGATGAAGACGATATCGTCCCGTGATTCACCGACTTCGGCGATCAGTCGATCGGTTTCGGCCACGCCCAGCGTGCCCATCTGAACCAGCAGGGCGTCTCTCGCCATCGTCGCCAGCGCCCCGCGATCGCCCAGCAGCACATCACGGGTTACTGCCAGGTCCGGCAGCATGACGATGACCGCCTGGGCATCGACGACGGCATCGGCGGCGGAGTCGGCGAGTCTGGCGCCACCGGCGACCAGGTCATCCGCCTTGCCGGGCGAGCGGTTCCAGACGCTGACATCGAAGCCGGCCTCCAGCAGGTTAACGGCGAAAGCGTGGCCCATGGCGCCCAGGCCCAGCACGGCGACGGAGCGGGAATCGGACATCAGCAGCATCCTCGATAAAGTGTAGGCTCCTAACTATAGACGACACCGCCGTTGTTCAAGCGCAGAGGGCCGTTTCACTGCCGTTTCGTCATCCCCGCGTGCCGTCATCGGCATCCGGTAGACGGCGACCAGACTCAATGCCGCGAAGACCAGCATCGGCCATAGCGACAGGCTCGCACGGTCGAAGGCTTCCGCCATCCAGCCGCCGACCATCGGCATGACGAAGGCCAGGGAGTAGCCGACGAAAGACATGCCGGCGGTCAGCGAGGCCACCGCCTCGCCGCGTTCCAGGCAAGGCGGCAGGGCCATGATCAGGGTGAGTTCGAGGGTGATGCCGAAACCGGAAATCACCAGCGCGATCAGGGCGGGCCACCCCTCCATCGCCAGGAAGCCGACCAGCCCCAGCACGCCGAGCGCGGCGAAGATTCCCAGCGGCCAGCGTCGGGTGATCCAGCGTCGCCCCCGCCACAGCATGACGAGCGAGGCCGCCAGCGGACTGGCATTGTAGAAAAGCAGCGCCAGGGTCAGCAGCTCGGTCTCGCCGCGGGCATCGAGTATGCTGCTCATGTAGGCATTGGCGGCCATGAACAGTCCCACCGAGGCGGCCAGCGGTATCCCCATGAGCCAGACCCGACTGGAACGCAGCGAGACCGGACGCCGCGCCGCCTCGTCGGGTGCCTGCCCTGCGTCAGGAGGCCCGGCCCTCGCCCGCAGACGCCTCACCAGCAGCAAGGCGATCGCCAATGCCGGCAACGACCACAACAGCAACGCCAACTGCCAGCTACCGCCAGCCAGCGTCAGCACCACGGGCCGCGTGCCACCGGCGCCCAATAGCTCACCCACCGTGATGCCATTGATGTAGACCGCACTGCCCAGCGCCAGATGGCTCGGTGTCCAGTCACGCAGCAGCGCCGGGATCGTGACCTGCATGACCGCCAAGCCCAGCCCCATCACCACCGACGCGGTGAACAGCACGGGGGCGGAGAGCGTCAATCCGCGCGCGCCGGAGCCGATCGCCACGATGATCAGCGCCAGCACCAGCGCTCGCAGCATGCCGATCCTGCGGGCAAACCGCACCGCAAGCATCATGCTCAGTGCCAGCACCACGTAAGGCACCGTGGTCAGCGCACCCACGGCTGCGCTGCCCAACGACAGCGACTCGGCGATCTCCCCAGCCAGCGGCGGCGCGATCAGGATCGGCAGACGCATGTACAGGCCGGCCAGCCAGAGTAGTGCCAGCGCGCCCCACGGCAGGGCCGAGTTCGCCTTCAACGACGAGACGGGAGATCGCACCTGTGCGCGCAGAGCCATGACGCCACCTTTTTCATACGGACCGGGAGCAGATGAAAACCAGGAAAAGCGACGCGAAAGGAACCTGGGCGGCACCTTCAGGTCGACGCGAGCACTCACTGGACAAAAGGCGTGTGCCCGACCGCCCTGGCAGAACGCCGCGGCGTGACTATCGAGCGTGCACGGCACTCCGCGGGACCGCACACCCAGCGCGTTCACCCGGCGCGACTACATGCCGTGCTTGATGCCCCGTTCGATCAGTAGCCAGTTGGCGGGGTAGGAGGTCATGAAACCGACCAGCATCGCGATCTGCATCATGAACCAGAACGGCGCGGTGAACGCATCCATCTCCCCCAGCCAGGCGTGGAGCGCGATCAGCATCCACAGGTACATGCCGATCTGGAATGCGATCAGCGACAGCGTGTCGGCCTTGATCGCATTTCGCAGCGCCGCTCCCGGGCCGGCGTCGCTCATCGCCCGAATCGGCAGGTACTGGAACAGCACGCCAAACAGATAGGCACCGATGAACGCCAGCGCGAAGTGACCCAGCACCGTCGAGCCCAGCAGGGCGAATCCGGTCACCGTCGCGATGGGCGCCGTCACCACATCGCCCAGCGTGCAGCCGCCGCCGCAGTGCGTGGCGGAGACGAAGACGCTCTGCCACTTCGGCTTGTCGCCGTGATGATGCCCATGGTGGCCATGGTCGTGGCCATGATCCTGCCGGACCTGCTGCGACCGGGTTGGCGCGCGTCCCATCCGTCGATACGCCCACCATCCGATCAGCGGCATGTAGAGCCCCGTGATCGGCCAGGTCACGTTCATGATGGACATCGGCTGGGGGCGCCTCGAGACATCGACGGCGATCGTGAGCGCCGTGGCGATGCCCAGCAGCAGAAAGCCCCAGGACCAGACGGTCAGCATGGCATTGTCCTCCTTTACGGTTAGTTGACGCCGGATCTCCGGTTCCGGCTGATGACACAGGGTGTGTCCTAGGTATAGAAACGCCCGGCGTCGTCCACAAGCGACGTCCTGCACGCAGGTTGGAAGGCTGCGCTTGCCATGCCTTGACGGCTCTCCTCACGAGCCCTTCGAGACCTCATCCGAAAAGAGGGCGTTAACTAACGCAATTAAAGAAGCAAATTCGCCCAAATCGACGTAATAGACGCCGATATTGAATAAAGATTACGAAACTATCGAGCACGCGCTTCGACAGGCGTCAATACCACCATGGTCCGGCCGTAGGCGCCAACAATTCCCTTAACGTTCTAATGATGAACGACTACTTTATAAGCCACCTCGCTTAATGCATCATCTCGCGCCAGCAAACGCGCTGACACGACGGGGTCGGGTCGGTAACGCTCATTTCAGAACTTGTCATCAAGAGGATTTCGCTCATGCCCGACATGCAACGACCGAACTATCGCAGCGCGCTGGTCGTCGTCACGACGATCTTCTTCATGTGGGGATTCATCACCTGTCTCAACGACATTCTGATCCCCCACCTGAAGGCGGTCTTCTCGCTCAACTACACCCAGACCATGCTGATCCAGTTCACCTTCTTCGGCGCCTATTTCATAATGTCGTTGCCGATGGGCAAGGTGCTGGCCAGGATCGGCTACAAGAACGCCATCAGCCTGGGCCTGCTGATCGCCGCCGTGGGCGCGGTGATGTTCTATCCCGCCGCCCGGGCACCCTCCTACCCGCTGTTTCTGACCGCCCTGTTCGTGCTCGCCAGCGGCGTGACGATGCTGCAGGTCGCGGCCAATCCCTATGTCAGCCTGCTGGGGCCGGAAGGCTCCGCTTCCAGCCGGCTCAATCTGGCCCAGGCGTTCAACTCACTCGGCACCACCCTGGCGCCGTACTTCGGCGGGATGCTGATCCTGGGCGCCGCGGTGCTGGGCGCCAGCGAGCTGGCCCAGATGTCCAGCGCCGACCGGATGGCCTACAAGGTCCAGCAGGCCCAGAGCGTGCAGCTCCCCTACCTGCTGCTGGCGGCGGTGCTCGCCATTCTCGCGGTGGTGATCTACCTCTGGAAGCTGCCCAACTTCAAGGACCAGGCCCGCGACGACAGCCCCACCGAGAACGTCACCGCCGCCCAGGCGCTGCGCCATCCCCACGTGCTGTTCGGCGTGATCGGCATCTTCGCCTACGTCGGCGCCGAAGTATCCATCGGCAGCTTCCTGATCAACTACATTTCGCTGCCGGACATCGGCAACATGAGCGAGAGCGATGCCGCCAGCTACGTCGCCTACTACTGGGGCGGCGCGATGATAGGCCGCTTCATCGGGTCGGCCTTGATGCAGAAGGTACGTCCCAGCCTGCTGCTGGGCCTGTTCGCCATCGTGGCGGCGCTGCTCACGGTGACCACCATGCTGGCCTCCGGTCATACCGCCATGTGGAGCATCGTCGCCATCGGTCTGTTCAACTCGATCATGTTCCCGACCATTTTCACGCTGGGCATCGCCAAGCTCGGCCCGTTGACCAGCAAGGCGTCGAGCCTGCTGATCATGGCCATCGTCGGCGGCGCCATTCTACCGGTCGCCCAGGGCGCGATCGCCGACACCGTGGGCATTCACCACGCCTTCGTACTGCCGCTGATCTGCTACCTGTTCATCGCCTTCTACGGTTTCCGCGGCTCGCGGGTCATCGATCCGCATCCGTCGGTGCGGGACGCCCACGCCGCCTCGTCCTGAACGCCCCGGCCACCACCTGAAACGCCCCTCCCGCGAGGGGCGTTTTCGATGGGGCCCTCGACTCGTCGAGGCCGGGCATCGGTTCCCGGCTTCGATCCGTCACCCGGCTGGCCGGTGGCTCCGCCGACCGCGCACCACTCGACCAAACGCCAGACGCCCAAACGTCTGACGAGCGCGACCTTAGTCGCGATCCCCTTGAAAGTCATACAATCAAATCGGGATAATCGCTTAGCGAGCAAAACATAGACGCGTTATCGATTCGCCTGCTTCCTTCATCGCCATCCCCTCGTCCCAGCCACGAGAGCCCCGACGTCGTCTCCTTCGCGAGCCAGCAACCTGCCGCCCCGTCGCGGCAGGCGAAGTCGGCTCGATAGCGTGCCCATGAACCGACAAGGACTTCCATTGCCTCTCATGACCCGGACGATCGCCAGCCAGGGCAACGACGCATGACCCAGGTCGAGCAGCTGTTCGAGCGCTACGGCCCCCGCTATAAGCTCTGGGTCACGCTGACGGTGATGCTGGGGCTGGTGGCGCTGGGCATGTCGATCACCATCGTCAACGTGGCCATCCCCTACATCAAGGGTGCCTTCGGCATGAGCGACTCCCAGGTCCAGTGGCTCTCCACCGGATTCCTGGCCTCGACCACGGTATCGCTGCTGATCGCTCCCTGGCTGGTGGCGGCGGTCGGCCAGCGTGCCACCTTCGTGGGGCTGCTGCTGGCATTCATCGCGGCTTCGATCCTCGGTGGCCTGGGCCAGGGCATGGCGGCGCTGGTTGCCGCCAGGATCGTCCAGGGCGGCATGACCGGGTTGATCCGCCCGGTCGCCATGCAGGCGCTGTTTGCCGCCTATCCACCGGAAGGACGCGGCATGGCGACCGCCATGTACGGCATGTGCCTGGGGCTGCCGTTGACCCTGGCGACTGTGGTCGGCGGCTGGCTGGTGGAGCACTTCACCTGGCGCTACGTCTTCTTCGTGACCCTGCCGATCTGCTTCGCGGCCATCGTCATGGGGCTATTCTTCCTGCCGACCCGGGAACAGAAGGGGCCTCGTCCACCGTTCGACTGGGCCGGTGTCGTGCTGCTGTTCGTCGGCGTCTTCTCGCTGCTGGCGGCGCTCTCCAACGGCCAGCGCTGGGGCTGGTACGACCCGCGAGTGCCCGAGCTGATCCTGACCTCGGTGCTCTGCGGTACCGCCTTCATCGCCTGGCAGAGACGTATCGCCCACCCGCTGCTCGATCTGGCGATCTTCCGCAACCGGCTGTTCGTCGCCGGTACGCTGGCGATGTGCCTGTTCGGCGGCACCTTCTACGGCATCATGTACCTGCTGCCGCAATTCGTGCAGGCGGTGCTGCACTACAGTCCGATCACCGCCGGCCAGATATTCCTGCCCTCCACTGCCGTACTCGGCATCCTGGTGCCGCTGGTGGGCTGGCTCAGCGATCGTTATCCACCCCACTGGATCACCCTGCCGGGGCTGGCCTGCACCCTGTTCTCGGTATGGCTGATGGCGCAGATGGACTGGGACACCTCGTTTTTCTACCTCGCCATGGCGATGGGCATTCTCTCCATCGGCATGGCCTCGTTCCCGCCACCGACGCTCTCCAACGCCATTGCCGGCCTGCCCAGCCATCTCACCGGCCACGGCTCCGGCGCGATCAACTTCGCCCTGCAACTGGGTGGCGCGCTGGGCACGGCGGGACTGGTCATCCTGCTGGACCGCCAGACCGCCTATCACGGCCAGATCCTGAATGCCGGCGTCAACGCCGGCAACACCACCGCCCGCCAGGCCCTGGGACAACTGACCGACCTGGTGGGCCGCCTCGGCGTGCCGGAAATTCACCAGCCGGCCATGGCCGGCTATCTGCTGGGCCGCATCGAGGCGATCTGGGCGTCGATTCTCGCCTATCAGGACGGCTTCTGGATTCTGATCGGCAGCCTGCTGCTGGTGGTGATCCCCTCGCTGCTACTCAGTCGCTGGCGCCGTTCGCCCCATGTCTGACTCCGCTCACCCGATCGACGAAGGATGCACTCGCACCATGACCGCCGACGCTTCCCAGCCCCGCAAACGCCGCCTGCCGCGCAGCGCCAAGCTACTGATACTCGCCATCGTCGTGGTGCTGTGTCTGATCTGGATCGGCCTGGCCGTCGCCCATCGCCTGACCCATGTCAGCGCCCAGGACGCTCGCGTCATGACCGACGAGGTGACCGTCAGCAGTCGTCTCGAGGGTTGGGTGGCGACGTTCGACCTGATCGAGGGCGACACCCTGCAACGCGGCGATGCGGTCGCCGCGCTCTACAGCAAGCCGGACCAGCGCAAGCGCGAAGCGCTGACGGCCAAGGTCGCGACCCAGCAGGCGCGCCTGGAGTACGAGCAGGCGCGACTGGCGACGGCCGAGAAGCAGTTGAAAGGCGGCATCAGCCTGATGCAGCGTCAGCTGGAGGCGAGCAAGGCAGCCGAGAAGGCCTCCCAGGCCCGGCTGACCGAAGCCGAGCGCGATTTCCAGCGCTCCGACACGCTCTACCAGAAGCGCTCGGTCTCGGAACAGCGCCGCGATCAGGACTACTACGCCTATCAGGCCGCACTCGCGGAACACGCCCAGGCGCAGCAGGAGGTTCGGGTCAGCCAGGCGCTGGCCGACAACGCCGAGGTCGGCTTCATCAACGGTTCGCAGATGCCGCTCCCCAATCCCGAGGTGCTGAGACAGCAGGTGCGGATCGCCCGCCAGCAACTGGCCGAAACCCAGGCAACGCTGGAGGAGGAGCAGTTGCGCATCGCCGACCTCGAGATCGACAGCCCCGTCGACGGCGTGATCGACAAGACGCTCATCGACCAGGGCGAATACGTCAGCGCCGGCCAGCCCATCGTGATGATGCACGATCCCTCGAAGCTGTGGGTGGAGGCCAACATCAAGGAGACCGATGTGGGTGCACTGCGCACCGGCCAGTCCGTCGCCATTACCGTCGACGCCTTTCCCGACCAGACCTTCAGCGGCCATGTCGCCGTCATCGGCCGCGCCGCGACCAGCCAGTTCGCGCTGCTGCCGGATCCCAACCCCTCCGGCAACTTCACCAAGATCACCCAGCGAATCCCGGTGCGCATCCGCTTCGACAACGGTCCCACCGAACTGATCGGCCCCGGCATGATGGTCGAGGTGGATATCGATGTGAGCGGCGCCGAGGAACGACGACCCGTGACGACCGTCGACGGCTGAGCGCAATATTCTTCAAGATTCCCCGCTCCCCGCCATCTACGCTCCTCTTCCCCCGGACAAGAGGAGCCATCCATGTCATCCGCTATCGTCGTCTCCATGGCCGCTTTCGCCCTGGCCGCCTCGCTATCTCCCGGCCCGGTCAACCTGGTCGCGTTGAGTACCGGGCTGAGCTACGGCTTTCGGCATAGCCTTCGCCACGTGAGCGGTGCCACCTGCGGTTTTACCTTGCTGTTGCTGTCGATCGGCTGGGCACTGCAGCCGATCCTGAATTGGCCGCCCGCCATGATCGCGATTCGCTGGGCCGGCGTGCTTTTTCTGCTCTACATGAGCGTCGGACTGGCACTCGACGACGGCCATCTCCGCGCCCGCGACACTCACCGCGCTTCGTTTCGCCGTGGGGCACTCATGCAGTGGCTGAATCCCAAGGCCTGGATGGCCTCCGCGGCGGGCACCGGCGCCTACACGGCTGCCGGCAGCGCCGGTTCCGTCGCGCTGTTCGCGCTGATCTTCTTCGTCATCTGTTATCTGAGCCTGGCGAGCTGGGCCGCGTTGGGCGCCTGGCTGGGAAGCCGCCTGCCGACGCCACGCCAGGTGCGCTGGATCAATCGCGGATTGGCACTGATGCTGTTGCTCAGCGCCTCGAGTCTTGCGGTCGTCCCACTCGGCGATACTGGTCAGGCGTCGCTGCGGTGAAGCGTTTGAAGGTCCGCTGAAAATGCGACTGGTCGGCGAACCGGCACTCGAGCGCCACATCGGCGATGGCACCACCCGCTTTCAGGGCGGCCTGGCCATGGCGAACGCGACAGTCGGTCACAAAGGCATGGGGCGTGATGCCGTACTGGCGCTTGAAACTTCGCACCAGATGGGCTGGCGACAATCCTGCCTCGGCGGCAATGCGCTCGAGTGGCAAGCACTCGGTGCAGTGGCCGCGAATGAAGTCGACCACCGGCTGCAGCGCCGAGTCGTCGCGCCACGGCTCGGCTCGATAGGCTCCTGGATGCGTCGACAACCGCCGGAAGAATGCCTCGCTTGCCGCAGCCTTGACGACCGGCGGGCAGTCGTCTTCGAACAGCGTGCCGCACAGTCCCAGCAGATCGCGGTACAGCGCCGGCGTGCGCGTCATGTGCATCGCCAACGGCCGAAAGCCACCGTCGCCGATGCCGGCCTCTCGCTGCAGGTCCGAAAGCCAGCGGGCATCGACATAGAGCATGACGTAGGACCAGGGCGTGTCGTCGATCGGGTTGCAGGCGTGTATCTCGAACGGATTCATGACCACTACCGCACCCTCGGATACCGGTACGGCCCGCCACGGCTCGCCGGGCATCTGATACTCGTAGAGACTGCGTCCGGCCAGCACCGCGCCGATCGAGAACGCCTCGTGACTGTGCCGCGCATAACCCACGCCCCGACCATCCCGGGTCAGCCTCGCTTCCACGAACGGCAATTCGCCGCTGCGCCAGAAGCGCATCTCGCCACGTTGGCGTGAGTATCCCTTCATGAGCTGATCGCCGGTGCCTCGATGTGGACAGGTTTCGGGCCGCGATGCGGCCCGGTCTTCCCAGTATGCCAGCGCTCGAGAAGCGCTGAATAGATCGCCGAACGAGGTGAAGGGCAAGGCGCACGGAATGCAGAAGCGAGACATAACGTGGCGTCAGGCGAGCCTTCGACCGGGCTGGCGCACCAGTACCGCGCAACGCAGCCATTCGCTCGTGCAGGCATTCATGCCGTGGTTCCCTAACGCCCGAACCCGGCTGTCTCCCGGCTCGCTATTCGCCCTCCCAGCGCCCGGCAGTGACGCTGTGCCGACTCCTCGATGACGCGTTTGGCGTCGACCAGTATCTCGCGACCCCAGAAGGCGGAGTAGGCGCTATCGAACGCAAGCGGTTCCAGGCGTCGGGCGATGCCCGCGACCGTCCCCGCGTCCAGCGGAATGTTGTTGGGATAGGACCACATGAACGATGCCATGCGGTCCGGCGTGACCAGCAGCGTGTCCCCGGTCAGCAGTATCCCGTGTTCGGTCCAGTGCAGCACGCTGGCGCCTGGGAAATGACCGCCCAGGCAATGCGCGGTGACGCCGGACAGTATCTCCCGCGAGGCGCCTTCCCAGGACCGGATTCGCGCATCCGGCACGCTGACCCAGTCACGGTCCTCGGCGTGAACGTAGACCGGACAGTTAAACGCCTGTGCCCACTCCGCCATGGTGCTGAAATAGTGCGGATGCGACAGCACGATGGCATCCAGCCCGCCAAGCCCTTCGATGATCTCGATGGTCGCCTCGTCGAGCAGCGTCAGGCAGTCCCACAGCACATTGCCGGCCGGGGTCCGCAGCAGGAAGGCGCGCTGGCCAATGGCGAAGCTGGGCGTGGTGCCTATCGCCATCAGCCCCGGCGCCATATGGCGGAAGGTGTTGGTGTGATTGGCCGCCAATTCGCTCGGTGTCGTCCAGCGCTGCCCCTCCACCGGCACGAACTGCCGCTCGTCTTCACAGATATCGCAATGTTCCGGTGGCGTATCGCTCTCCGGATACTGCAAGCCACACGTGGCGCAGATGAAACCGGTGTTACGCATGTCTACCTCCCCGATCAGGAACGAGATCTCATCCTCTCTCCTCAAGTTAGCTTGAGGTCAAGGCTTTGCCAGGCGTGATCGACGTCCCGGACGCCGCAGGACCAGCCACCCCGAGATCAGGATCACCGCCATGCCGAACCAGGCCGCCGGGTCGGGAACCTCGTCGAACCACAGGACGCCCCAGACGGCGGCAAAGGGGAGATAGGCGTAATCGAACGTTCCCACCAGCGAAGCGGGAGCGACCTGATAGGCTCGCGCCACGCCCGTGTTGACGCTCACCATCAGTAGCGCATGGAGCAGGATCAGGGCGGCCTCGGCGAGGTCGAGCGGCTGCCACGGGCGAGTCAGGAAACCCCGGGGCAGTGCCGAGTCATCGGACAGCATCGCCACCAGACCGCTCCCCACGATACCGGCCAGCGCGAAGCAGAGATTCAGCCCCAGCGCCAGCACCAGAGGGCGCTCGCTCGCGCAGTGGCGACGCGTCAGCACCATGGCGCCGGCGTAGCAGCACGCCGCTGCCACCGGCAAGGTCATGGCGAGGGAGAACACGCCCAGGCCCGGGCGCAGCACCAGCAGCACGCCGCCGAAGCCGAGTGCGACCGCCGCCCAGCTCTGGCGCGTGAGCCGCTCGTCGCCGATGGCGGAAGCGAGAACCGCGATGAACAACGGCGTGGTGTAGATGCCCACGGCCGCGGTGGCGAGCGGGATCAAGGGTAGCGAGGCATAGAACAGCAGCCACATCGCCAGCAACAGCAGACTGCGCAGGATCACCCACCCCGGCCGATCGGGTACCAGCGCCATCCAGCCGCCGCGCAGGAGCAGGCATCCCGCGAGGAGGGGAATCGATATCGACGATGCCGACACCAGCAACTGCCAGAGCGACGGCCCGGCGCCGATATACTTGACCAGCGCGTCGGACAACGCCAGCAGGCAGACCGACCCGACGATCAGCGCCACGCCCTGGGAATGATTGTCATGGCGCTCATGCTGCATGATGATCTCCGTGGTTCACGACGGGTATCACCATGCCCGCGGAGACCGTCATCCGACCAACGACTTCTGCGTCGCTATCCATGAGCTCAGGTTATGAATTGGCTAGGTAAATCGCTGCCGCCCCTGTCGACGCTGCTGCCCTTCGAGGCGGCGGCACGCCTCGAGAGCATCTCGCGCGCGGCCGAGGAGCTGCATCTCACCCAGGCCGCCGTCAGCCGCCAGGTTCGCGCGCTGGAGGAGGATCTCGGCGTGGCGCTGTTCGAGCGTCGCAATCGCGGGGTCTTCCTCACCCCGGCCGGTCGCGAACTGGCTGCCACTGTCTCCCGTTCCCTGCGCACCATGGCGGACCAAGCCAACGACATGCGCGGCCCAGGTCGCGGCGCCCAGGTCATCCTGTTCTGCCAACTCTGCGAGGCGTTCTACTGGTTGATGCCACGCCTGGCCGCCTTCAATCGTCGACATCCCGATATCGATCTGAAACTGGCCACCTCCACGCGCCCCATCGAGGAACATCACGACCCGTTCGATATCGCCCTGCAGACGGGCGGCAGGCCCAGCGGCAATCACCCCCTGGCCTTTACGGCCAGCGACGAGATCTACCCCATCTGCAGCCCGGATCATCCCGCCGCTCGCGGTCATCCGCGTTCGCTGGCGTCGCTGACGGCGTTCGATCTGCTCCATCACCACGCAACGCCGCCGGACTGGATGGAGTGGCCCGACTGGCTCCGGGCGATGGGACATTCGCCGGATCTCCCTAACCCCGGAAAGACCTTCGACAGCTATCCGCTGATGCTTCAGGCGACATTGGAGGGCCACGGCGTGGCGCTGGGCTGGCGTCGCACGACCGAGCGGCTGATCGCCTCGGGCGAACTGGTTCGTCCCGTGCGCGAGAGCCTGCATCAACCGCAAGCGATCGCCATCCACACCAGACGGGGCTCACCGGAACGCCACGCCACCCGGGCACTGCTCGACTGGTTGCAGGAAGCGCTGGAGGGCACGCCGCCATAGCAGGGCATCCCGCGCCGCGATTCCCGACTTCCGTATGGACCTGCTAGTCCTCCGCCAGTCCGAGAGCGATCGCGGCCTTCAGTCCGAAGGTTCGAGTCGTCGAAGCCAGCCGTCCACGAACGCCTCGCCCGGCAGCACTCGGAAGAATTCCGTCGAACGCACGGCCGCTTGAAAATAGGGATCCCTGTCCGCGGCGAACGTCGGGACGAACCCGGCCCGCCTCGCCCGACGACGCCGCTGGCGACGATTGGCGCGCGGCGAGAGGTCGCTCATGCTGTCCAGCAGCAGCGCCTTGTGTTTCTGGCCTTCCGCGTCGAGCGACCACAGCATCGGCACCGGTGTGTCGTCGAACAAGGAGTCGATGGCGATGGAACGCGGTGGCATCCAGGCGGGCTGGAAGGCCGGGCCGGGCGGATAGGCGCGGCGATAGTGGTTGGCGTAGAGCATGACGCTGGTCGGCCGATGCTCGCTTTTCGACAGTGCCATGGCCAGCGCCAGCGAGGTCGCGCGGTGGTCGGCATGCGGATCGAACTCCGGGTCGGTCACCAGTATCGTCCTCGGGCGTATGCTGTCGATCATCTGGCGCAGAGCCGCCAGTACATGCTCGCGTTCGAGTAGATCGGTATCCGAAAACGGCAACTCGACACGGTTGAAAGCACGAGCCTCGCGGAGAGGCCAGATGGGCGTCTGGGGAACGCCGTCGTGAATCAACGGCCACCCCTGCCCATCCGGCACCCCGATCAGCGTCGATCGCTCCGGCGGCAGACCGGCCAACAACGGCGTGGCGTAGACGTTCCAGCGCCGCCATTCGGCCTTGCGCCGGGTGGCGTCCGCCAGCGTTCGATCCAGTCCATCGAGATACTGGCGATCCACCCCCTTGAGCTTCTCGCCACAGGAGAGGGTAACGATGTGCATGGTCTCGGCCTGGTCGCTGTAGAAGCCGCCGGCGGCCAATTCGGCATCGTCCGGATGCGGCGCCAGGATCAGAAACGGGCCGTTCAATCGGGGACGCGGATGCCAGTGAAGACGCGGCGCCCCGGCAAGCCGGGCACCGTCGATGGCGAGACGCAGCTCGCTCTGCGCGGGGAGGTCGGAGGTCAACGGATAGGCGATCCTCTGGCTGCCGCGCATCGGCTCCAGGGTAAAGGACGCCACCTCGCCACCACCATGACCGACCGTGACGGTGGGCAGGCCGCGACGCCACAAGCGCCAGCCGCCGGTCTCCAGCGTCAGTTCGATCTCCACCATGCCGGCCACTCCGGCCATGTCGTCCGGCAGGCCAAAGCGGTAGCCACCGCCGGCCACGGGCTCTGCTTCGTGCCGTCCGTTCATGCCGCTCCCATCGATTGCAGATGTCGGGTCATGCTGTCGACGTATCGCGCCAGCGTAAAACGCTCGCTGACGAATTGGCGACCCGCCACGCGCATGCGGTGATGGCGCTCCGGGTCGCCCAGTACTGCGGCAACGCTCTCGGCCAGCAGCGCTGGCGAAACACCGAGCGGCACACGCAGTTGGTCGGTATCGGGATCGTAGACCTGGGCCGAGATGCTGCTGTGACCGGCATGCGGCGTGAGCGATCCGACCGCTTCCGTACAGGGCAGGGTGAGCCCCGTGACACCCTCTTCCAGGGTCTCCGGCAGACCGTCGACCCGACTGCCGATGACCGGGCAGCCAACGGCGGCGGCCTCGATACTGACCATCCCGAAGGTCTCGCGAAACGAAGGGCAGAGCAGCAGGTCGAGTTGCGCCAGCGCGGTGGGCATGTCGTCGACGAAACCGTGAAAGACGACCCGATCCTTCAGTCGCATATCCTCGACCAGCTTCTCCAGATCCTGCTGCATCATACCGCTGCCGAGAACGTGCAATTCGGCGTCCAGGCCACCATCCACTAACCGTCGTAGCGCACGAATGGCGATGGGGAACCCCTTGACCGGCACCAGCCGTCCGGCGACACCCAGCCGCCAACGCCGATTCACGGCCGGTCCAGGCGCTTCGATGACAACGCTGTCCCGCACGGGATGAATCAGGGGGTTGTGCTGCACCACCATCGGGCGATCGGTACCCCCCCAGCGCAGTTGCAACATGCGGCGAGCCGCGTGGGAGACACAGATCACGCCATCGCAGGCAGCGATGTGAGCCAGTCTCGAACGGCTCGGCGTGGCGCGCCAGGCGGAGCCGTGATCGTAGTGGATCGCTCGCGCGCCGAACTTGCGATGGGCCGCGATCAGCGGACCGGCGTTGAGTTGGGACCAGCTCAGCAGCACGTCGGGACGCGGCAGACCAGACAGCGCTCGGGATACGCCCCACTGCCGCAAACCCGGCACCCAGGCCGGTAGCTTGACACCCTGTGGCGACTTGTAGCGAATCACCGGTGTGCCCGTCGGCATCCGGGAACTCATCGCCGCGGCGACCCGATCGCCCTTGTTGATCACCACGTTGGCGTGGTGGCGTCGAGACAGCTCCTGAATCAGCGTGGCGCAGAGCATGCCGATGCCCCCCGCCACGTTGAAACTTGCGAAGTGCGATACATTCATGAGAACGCCATACCCATCGAGCCAGTGGCGTCCAGCGCCGATATAATGAGCATGGTAAGGGGTACGTCGGCAAGCGCAAGCGGCGGTTTGCCGCAGCCCCCTAGACGAGAATGTCCGAGGGCCCGCGAATCTCCGTCTCGATCCGTGTGCCTGTCTCGCGCTCCTCGTTGGAGAACCCGTCGAATTCGACCAGGTTGCCGAAGTCGAGCCCGGCCAGCTCCCCGATCCGGGCCACGCTGCGCTGGTAGGTCCTGTACTGCCCGAACATGAAGCCGAGCCCTTCGAGCTCCTCGGCCTGCTCGATCATGTAAGCCGTGGCAGAGGGTTGACCATCCGCCATGAAGGCCACCACCTTCCAGTACGCCTCGGGGATTCTCACGCCCCGGTAGCGGCGGTCGTCGTCCCGAAACACGGGGCCGGTGAAGACCGTGATTCGCTGCTCGTCGGCGCGGGCGTTCTCCAGCAGATAATCTTCCAGCCCCAGCCAGGTCTGCTGGTTGAAACCCGCCATCTGCGGCGTGCAGTTGGTGAAGTGGAAGGTGTCGGCGTTGGCCTGCTCGGCCTCCGGCCCCCAATTGGCCGAAGTGCGGCGAACCAGATGCCCCCGGTCCAGCGGGTTGCGCGCGTAGAGCGATTCGCCGACCTGAAGCGATTCGTCGATTCGGGGATCGAAACGCCAGTTGTCGTTGTGTCTGGGTACACTTTCGAGCCGGCTGCCATCGAGATTGAGGGCGGTGAAGATCGCCAACCTGCGGGAGCGCGACATCACCACCGAGAAGTGCGTGTAGTCGAGCCGGCCGTCGTCACGTCCGGGCACCGGCGTCACGTCCTCCGCACGCGCCCCGACGGGCTCCGGCAGTAACACCGAGAGGTCGCCCAGAAACGCCGTGTCGTATCCTTGTCGGTCGCTCAGCGACTCGGTAGCGACGGCGCTCACCGACGGCGCCGCCAGCGTCGATCTGTCGGTGCCAGGGGCAGCGAGGCGACGCAGGTCGCGCAGGCCGGGACGGCGAAATTCCTTGTGAGGCATGGGACTTCGATCTCCAGGGTTCTATGGTGGGCGACCGTCAGCCTGCCAAACGTCACGAGCGCCTGACAGGCCGACGACTCACTTCCAGAAGTTGCTCTTCACCAGATCGACGACATCGCTCATGCGGCCATCGAGCACGGCCTTGCCCGAGTAGAGTGCGGTGGAGGTGACCTGCCCCGGCTCGACCTTGGGCGGCATCACCAGCTCCATGCGATTGACCTTGACGTCGAGAATCGCCGGCCCCGGGTGGGACAGCCACTCGGCAATGGCGTGCTTGAGTTCGTGCTCGCGCTCGACACGTCGTCCCCACAGGCCGATCGACTGCGCCAGCAGTCCGAAATCCGGATTGTCGAGATCGGTGTAGCTGTCCAGCAGGCCGTCGACCTTCTGCTCCAGTTCGACGAAGCCCAGTGAACTGTTGTTGAAGACGACGATCTTGAGCGGGATCTGCTCCTGTTTCAGCGTCAGCAGATCGCCCATCAGCATGGTCATGCCGCCGTCACCGCACATGGCGATGACCTGACGTCCGGGGAACGCCTTCTGTATGCCGATCGCCTGGGGATAGGCATTGGCCATGGTGCCGTGGACGAGACTCGACAGCGTGCGCCGTTTTCCGTTGGTACGGATATGACGCAGCATCCACACCATCGGGCTGCCGCCATCGGCGGTGAAGAACGCATCGTCTCGGGCGGCTTCGTTCAGCGCCAGCGTCAGCTCCTGCGGGTGAATCAGCGCGTCGTCCCCGGACTCGTGGGCGTCGTGCTCCAGCGCCTTGAGATAGCTCTTGCGGCACCGGTCCAGCCACGCCGTGTCGTGCTGCTCGTCGACGATCTGGGCCAGTGCGGCACAGGTGTCGCGCACGCTACCGAGCAGCCCGATATCGACCGGATGACGCTTGCCGATCTGCTGCGGGTCGATATCCACCTGGATGATCGTCGCCTTGTCGGGATAGAACTGCGTCCAGGCGAAGTTGCAGCCGAGCAGCAGCAAGGTGTCGCAGTCGGCGACGGCATGGTAGCCGCCGGCCAGGCCGAACACCCCGGTCATGCCGACTTCGAAGGGATTGTCGGGTTCGATGAAGTCCTTGGCCCGCGAGGTCCACGCCACCGGCGCATTGAGCTTGGCCGCCAGCACCATCACCTCGTTGCGGGCGTGCTCGCAGCCGGCCCCCGCGAAGATGGATATCTTGCCGCCGGCGTTGAGCGCCTTGATCGCCGGCACCAGTTCCTCGGCGTTGGGCCGGGTGATCGGGTCGAAACGGTGCGCCCGGTAGGGCAGGTCCTGGCTCGGCTCCTGGGTGAACAGATCGCCGTGCACGATCAGCACCGCGACGCCGTTTTCGGCCAACGCCGCCTGGGCCGCCAGCGCCGTCATCCTGCGCGCCTGATCGGGGTTGATGATCGTCTCGCAGAAGACGCTGTACTGTGCGTAGATCGGCTTGGGGTCGACATCCTGGGGGAAGCCGATGCCGGTATCGGCGGTGCCGACCTGGGAAGCGATCAGCACCACCGGGGAACCGCTGCGATGCGCCTCGAACAGACCGTTGACGAAGTGCAGCGTGCCCGGCCCGCAGGTACCGGCGCACAGCGCCAGCTCCCTAGTCATGTAGGCCTCGCCGCCCGCGGCGAAACCGCCGACTTCCTCGTGGCGGACATGAACCCATTCGAGATCGCTGCGGCGGATGGCGTCGGTGAAGTGGTTGATGGTGTCCCCCACCACGCCGTAGCAACGTTTCGCGCCGGCACTGGAGAGGGTTTCGACGATGATTTCGGCGACGTTCTGGCTCATGGAGCGACTCCTTTCGCGGGCGGGGGATCGCCTCGAGGCCCGATAGAGGGCCTCGGCGACGCCGCCGGGACAAGGCCCGATGGACTGGGCGGTGAAAAGACAAACGGATTAGTAGTGGCGCATCTTGCGCCCCCTGTTCAAGCGTAGTCCGCCATCGCCGATTCGTCCGACGCATAGAACAGGCATCGTTCGGATGACCAAAGTCGTAGCAGTCTTCTTTTGGAACATGACCTATTACTGAACAACCGGACGAAGGGCGGAATCCTCGGGGGGGTGAAGGTCATGCTGGGAAGCCGTATTCGAGTCAGCGCGTTTCGCTGGGTGCCCGATTTCGCCCGCGGCAAGGTTCGCGACCTGCGGGTCCGCTGGGCCCTGGAGGAAGCCGGCCTGCCCTACGAGACCGAGGCCATCGACTTCGTCGAGAAACGGAGCGCGACCTATCTGTGTCGGCAACCCTTCGGGCAGGTGCCTGTGATCGAAGTGGATGGCGAAGCCATGTTCGAGTCCGGCGCCATCGTGCTCAAGATCGCGGAACAGTACGAACCGTTACTCTCTCGAGTTCCGCGCCGGCGGGATCAGACCCTCAGCTGGTTATTCGCCGGCCTGAACAGCGTCGAACCCCCGATCATGGCGCTGGCCGAACTGGATTTTTTTGTCGAGGACGAGACGGTCAGGGCACGTCATCGTGAGTTCGTGCTGGGCAATGTCGTCGATCGACTCGACGACCTGGCGCGCGTCCTGGGCGAACGGACCTATCTGGTCGAAGAATTCAGCGTCGCCGACCTGATGATGACCACTGTGCTGCGCATTCTCGATCATACCGAACTGCTCGTGGAGCGCCCTGCTCTCGACGCCTACGTGAGGCGATGCAGCGAACGACCGGCCTTCGGTCGCGCCCTGCGGGCTCAACTGCGCGTATTCGACGAGAATGCGCCCGTTTCCGGCTGACGACACCAGGATGCCGAGAGATCGGGCGCTACGGCCGAGCGCTCACGACGGGGCGGGCCAGGCGGCGAGGCGAGCGATGGCCGGCCAAAGGACATGTGGAGGGAAAAGAGATGCACTATGTACAGGGGTTCGTGGTACCCATGGACCGTGACAAACGCGATGCGTATCACGCACTGGCCGAGAAAGCCGCGACCTTCTTTCTCGAGCAGGGCGCCATACGCATCGTCGAGGCCTGGGGCGAGGACGTGCCGGACGGCAAGGTCACCGATTTCAAGCGCTCCGTTGCCGCCCAGGCGGATGAGCAGATCGTTTTTTCATGGATCGAGTGGCCCGATAAATCCACCTGCGAGACCGCCGCGCAACGCATGCAGGGCGACGAGCGTTTCAAGATGCCCGACGACTTGCCCTTCGACGGCAAACGCATGATCTGGGCCGGGTTCACGCCATTTCTCGATCGGTATCGGGACGATAGCGCGACCTAAGCCATCTCCGCCGGATCGGGTACGCGGGGGAACCGCGGCGGATGCGCCTGCATGTAGGCGTGGCAGGCGCGCAGCACGCGCACGTCGTCGTGCTTGCCACCGGCGAGCTGAAAGCCGACCGGCAGGCCGGATTCGGTGAAACCGCAGGGCACGGAGGCCGCCGGCTGCTGGCTCAGGTTGAACGGGTAGGAGAACGGCGCCCACTCCTCCCAATCGCGCATGCCGCTGCCCGGCGGCACTTCATGCCCCACTGCAAACGGCTCGATGGGTACCGTCGGCGTCATCAATAGATGGTATCGCTGGTTGAAGCGCTCCAGGCCCTCGGTGAAATTGGCCCGGCGACCCAGCGCCTGGAACAGGTCGAGCGCGCTCCACTGCTGGGCGGTCCGGGCATTGTCGACCAGTCCGGGGTCCAGCTGCTCACGCTCCCGCTCGCTGCACTGCGACCAGAAATCCAGCGAGGCGGTGAACCAGAGCTTCTGGAAGATATCGATCGGCGACTCGAAGCCAGGATGCACCTCCTCGACTTCCGCCCCCAGCTGCTCCAGATTGCGGGCCGCCTCGCGAACGCGGGCCGCGATCTGCTCATCGACCTCGGCGTAGCCCAGCGTCGGCGAATAGGCGATACGCAGCCCGCGCAAATCCTGGTCCATGTCCGCGCCCCAGTCGTTCGGCTGGCCACGGGTGGCGTAGGGGTCGCGATAGTCATAGCGACCGATGACGTTGAGCATGCGCACGGCGTCTTCGACGCTACGCGTCAGCGGACCGATATGAGACAGCGAGGGTTCGGTGGCTGGCGGCCACTGCGGCGTCCACCCGTAGGTTGGCTTGAACCCGAACACACCGGTGAAGGCGGCGGGGATCCGTATCGAGCCGCCGGAGTCTCCGCCCTGGTGCAGCACTCCCATGTTGAGCGCGGCCGCGGCCGCCGCCCCACCCGAGGAACCGCCCGGGGTCAGGCGCGTGTCCCAGGGATTGCAGGTGGCACCGAAAACCCGGTTGTCGGTGACCGCCTTCCAGCCGAATTCCGGCGTATTGGTCTTGCCGAGAATCACGGCGCCCGCTTCCCGGAGCATGCGCGCCGGCGGACAATCCTCCTCGCACGACGCCGCCGACGAGGTCAACGAACCGCCGCGGGCCGGCATGCCGGCCACTTCCGCCAGATCCTTCATCGATACCGGAATGCCGTCGATGGCACTCAGCGGCTTGCCCTGCCCCCAGCGTCTGGCCGATGCCTTGGCGGCCTTCTCCGCACCCTCGTGATCGACATGGACATAAGCGTTCACCGCGTCGTTGAACCGCTCGATCCGATCGAGCGAGGCCCGGGTGGCCTCCAGCGGCGAGGCCTCGCCGGACCGGTACAACCGCTCGAGCTTTCCGGCGTCCATGGTGCCGAGATCTGTCCCTGGCTCTGTCCCGTTCACAATCGCTCCACGTCCTGTGGTGTATGAAATGTGCCTTGTTCAAGGCTAGTCGGCGATTGCGGCGGAGCGCAATGTCGCTGGGCAGCGCACCGTCGGGATCCGTCGCTCGGTCAAAAGTCGTGTTCCGCCTCGGCCGGTGACGTCGCATGGGCGTTGATGCGCTGGAGATGCAAGCGGCGAGCCAGGCGAATGACCGGCCGAATCAGCATCTCGATACTGCCGATCAGGAACAGCCAGGTGCCGTAGTAGGTGAGTGATTCATAGAAAAAGAAGAAGCTGCCGATGACGAACCAGATCCCGATGAGAATATCGTTGACGATGCTCAGCACTTCGTAACGCTGACGGATGACGAGTTCGTCGCGGCCGAAATGCAGCGTCAACCGCTGGTTGCCCTCAGCGGACCGGTTGGCCCGCCTCGCGTCGGGCCCCCGCCTCTTGGCGTTGGCATCGTCTACCTCCGAACGGGCATCGCTCATGATGAGATTCCTCCTTTTCTGGCTAGTGTTCCGGCCGATTCAGTCTGGATCAGGCCAGCGGGGCCCGCAAAGCCGGCAGTCGCCGGAACTGCCGAATCTCTCATTCACTGGCCCCCGGTCTCATTGTCTTCCATGATGAAGCCGGACCAAGTGACCGGTTTCCGGCAAACCACATGACGAGGTGAGAGCCGTGCCCCATTCGACGCAAGCGCAATACGAGCAGACGCCTGCCACCGACGACACCACGATGTTCATCTTCGGCGCCGGCGGCGACCTGGTGAAACGGCTGCTGATCCCTTCACTCTACAACCTGGACCGGGACCGCCTGATCGCCCCGGAAATGCGAATCGTCGGCATCGATCTCGCCGAGCACGACGACGAGAGTTTTCGTCGACATCTCAAGGACTTCATCGCCGACAAGGCCGCCGACAATCATTCGGAGAGCCGGGGCGGCTCCCTGGACGAGTCCCACTGGCGGGATTTCGAGAAGCGACTGCACTATCGCCAGGGCGATTTCACCGATGACGCCATCTATCGCCAGATCGAGGATGTCATCGCCTCGTCGGGCAGCGACAACGCGCTCTTCTACTGTGCCACGTCGTCGCGCTTCTTCAGCGACATCGCCAGAAAACTCGACGGCGCCGGACTGCTCGAGGAGCGAAACGGGCAATATCGCCGGCTCGTGGTCGAGAAACCGTTCGGTCACGACCTCGAATCCGCACAGACATTGAACGCCGACCTGCTCGAGGTGATGAAGGAAGAGCAGATCTATCGAATCGACCATTTCCTCGGCAAGGAGACGGTCCAGAACATCCTCGTCGCCCGCTTCGCCAACGTCCTGTTCGAACCGTTCTGGAACAATCATTACATCGATCACATCCAGATCACCGCCGCGGAGACGGTCGGCGTCGAGGAACGTGCCGCCTTCTACGACAAGGCCGGTGCGATGCGCGACATGGTACCCAACCACCTGTTCCAACTGCTGGCGATGGTCGCGATCGAACCGCCGGCCGCGTTCGGCGCAGACTCCCTGCGCAGCGAAAAATCGAAGGTGCTGGGCGCCATCCGCCCGTGGACCACCGAGGAAGCCGCCCACCACTCCGCCCGCGGACGCTACGAGAAAGGCACCCTCGACGACCGCCAGGTGCCCGGTTATCTCGACGAAAACGGCGTCGACGCGGACAGCCAGACCGAAACCTTCGTCGCCATGAAGGTGATGGTCGACAACTGGCGCTGGGTCGGCGTGCCGTTTTACCTGCGCACCGGCAAGCGCATGAGCGCGCGGGATACCGAAATCGCGATCTGCTTCAAGCCGGCGCCCTACGCGCAGTTCCGCAATACCGACGTGGAACGCATGGCCTCCAACTGGCTGATCATCCAGATCCAGCCCAACGAGGGCATGTGGTTCGACTTCCAGGCCAAGCGCCCCGGCCCCGAGCTGGAAATGGATACCGTCAAGATGGGCTTCGCCTACAAGGACTTCTTCGATCTACCCGCGGTCACCGGCTACGAGACGTTGATCTACGACTGCCTGACCGGTGACCAGATGCTGTTTCAGCGCGCCGATACCATCGAGAATGGCTGGCGTGCCGTGCAGCCGTTCCTGGATGCCTGGGCTCGACAGCCCGAGGCCGGGGAGTCCGGTATCGAAGGCTATGCTGCCGGCACCGATGGACCCGCCGGCGCCCATGAACTGATCCAGCGTGACGGCCGCACTTGGCACAAGGTAGGGGAAGCGACGGGCCCCGGCGTGGCGCCGGTGCCCGGCAAGCGCTGAGGCCATGGCACGCGCCGAGTCGGACCGCCGCGAACGACGGAGAGGCGCGGTCGCTATCAGGTCGCCCGCCATGGCAACCAGATCTCCCGCCATGGCTACCAGATCTCCCGATACAGCTCGGTCACTTCCTGGTGGCTCGGCACCCGTGGGTTGTTGCCCGGCGAGCCGGAGGCCAGCGCCTGCTCCGCCATGGCGTCGATCAGCGCGAGGTAGCGCTGCTCATCAATGCCGTAGTCGCGCGGTCGCGGCACCTCCAGCTCGCGGTTGAGGGCGGCCAGTTCGTCCAGCAGTCGCTGGCCGGCGCGAGCATCATCGTCGTCGACGCCGGCAACGCCGATGGCGCGGGCGCAGGTGGCGTAACGTTCGCGGGCCTCGGGCAGCGAGAACGCGGTGACCGCCGGCAGCAGCATGGCGTTGGACATGCCGTGGGGCACGTGAAAGGCCGCGCCGATCGGACGACTCATGCCGTGCACCAGCGCCACCGAGGCGCTGGAAAAGGCCAGTCCCGCCAGGCTCGATCCCAGCATCATCGCCTCCCGCGCCGGCCGGTCGTCGGGCTGGTGGTAGACCCGGCGTAGATGGGGGCCGATCAGGCGCATGGCGGCCAGCGCATTGTGATCCGAGAAAGGGTTGGCCTTGCGACTCACGTACGCCTCGATGGCATGGGTCAGCGCATCGATGCCGGTATCGGCGGTGACCCGTGCCGGCACCGAGAGGGTCAGCTCGTAGTCGACGATCGCCGCCGCCGGCATGAAGCCGATCCCGGGGCAGAGCATCTTCTCGCCGACGCTATCGTCGGTGATGATGGTGAAGCGCGTCATCTCCGAGCCGGTGCCGGCGGTGGTGGGTATGGCGACCAGAGGCAGGCCGATCCGCGCGGCCGAACGCGGAAACTGATAGTCACGGATCGCGCCACCGAAGTGCCCCAGTACGCCGATCGCCTTGGCGGAGTCGATAGGGCTGCCGCCACCCAGCGCGACCAGGCCATCGAAGGCACCCTGGTCGGTGCCATCGCGCATCGACTCGACGCCTGCGCGAATCGATGCCTCGGTGGGCTCCGGCACCGTATCGGCGAAGACCCGGTAGTCGAGATGCGCCGCGTCGAGCAGCGCCTCGACACGCGCCAGATAGCCAAGTTCCACCATCGTGGTGTCGGTCACGATCAGCGGCCGCCGCACGCCCAGCGCCGCGAGTACCTCTGCCAGCCGCTCGAGCGCACCACCACCGACCTCCATGATGCGCGGCATCAGGATGTTGCTGGACATCGACTCTCCTCCTCGTCCGACCTTGCGACCTTTACGACGGCACGTCGGCTGCCGCCCTTCCCAGGCAGCATGCCACGCCATGGCGACGCTGGACGCGAGCCTGCCACCAAAGTGCAAGATCCAGCGAAAGCCCTGCCGCCGAGACCGGTTTCGGAGAGCGCGATGCGCACCCGCGCAGGATCGTGGCTCCCAGCGGGGCCGTCAGGAAACGGGATCCAGTCGCCGCGCCATCAGCTTCTCGACCAGCGCCTGGCCCGCGATCTCGAAGTTCTGATCGAGCTCGAGGTCGCGGAAGCCGCAGCTCGCGTAGAAGCGGATGGCGACGACGTTGCCGGCCAGCACCCACAGCCCGACATCGCGATAGCCCTGGTCGAGGCACCAGCGGTGGGCCCGGTGCCACAGCGCACTGCCCACACCCTGGCGCTGCGCCCGCGGCGAGACGTAGAAGCCGTGCAACTCGGCCCAGCCGGGGGTCATCGCACCCACCTCGGGGCGCGCCTCTTCGGTCTGACGGAAGGGGCCGGTTCGGACCCATCCCAACATGTCGCTGCCACGTGATGCCACGAAGACGCTGGCGTCATCCGCCAGCGCCTCGCGCCAGGTCTCGACCTTCGACGCGGCATCCAGCGACACCAGCGTGTCGTCGTCGATCAAACCGCGGTAATTGTGGCGCCAGGCGTCGACGTGGATGCCCGCGATCGACGCCGCATCGTCCCGCGTTGCCCGGCGTACGCTAACGCCGTTCGCCACGTTCACCCCGCCAGCCGGCCCAGCGCGAAGCCGGCGATGGCGGTGTCCTGCACCCCGGTCCCGGTGAGATCGCAGACGGTGATCTGGGAATCCGCGGTACGCAGGCTGCTGCCACCGGCGATCACCCTGCCCAGCTCGTTGATCCGGAAAGGCGCGTCGTGGCCGGCGTAGGCCTTGAGCTCGCCGTTGTTCTCGCTCTGGGCGCGGGTGTCGGCCACGAAATGATCGGCCCGCTCCATCACCGACGAATCGAGTTCGCGCTTGTCCGGGCTATCGGAACCCATGGCGGTGACATGGACGCCCTCGCGCAGATGCTCTCCGGAGAGCAGCGGCTCGCGCGACGGCGTGGTGGTGACGATGATGTCCGCCTCGCGGCAGGCGTTGGCGATCTCGGTGTGCACCGCCACGGTCAGCCCATGTTTTTCCTGCATCCGTGCCGCGTAGGCTTCGGCCTTGGCGACGTCCCGCGCCCAGACGTCCAGCGTGTCGATGTCGCGCACCAGCTTGAGCGCGGCGACCTGCAGCTCGGCCTGCAGCCCGGCGCCGAGGACGGTGACACGCTTGCTGTCGGCGCGGGAAAGATGCTTCGCCGCAATGGCGCCGGCCAGCGCGGTTCGAATATCGGTGAGATAGCCTTCGTCGAACAGCACCGCCTCGACCAGCCCAGTCCTGGCCGAGAACACGATCATCAGTCCGTTCAGGCTCGGCAGGCCGAGCTTGGGATTGTCGAAGAAGCCGGGGCTGACCTTGATCGCGAAGCGTTCGTTGCCCTTGATATGGGCGGTCTTGACGTCGACTTCGCCGTTGGACTCCTCGATCGCCATCGACAGGATCGGCGGCTGGACGACGTTGCCCTCGCCTAGCGCGCGAAAGCCGGCTTCGACGGCGTCCAGCGCGGCGTGATCGAGAGTGACGACGGCTTGAATCTGTTGGCGGTTATAGAGTTCCATCGGGGTAGCTCCTGAGTCCATTCGGTTGAATTCGTAGCAGTTGAATTCACAGCACTATTCGAGCGCTCAGCGCTCTGGATAGTCGATCAGCGTCTTGGCCCGCATCAATGTCTCCGCATCGACGCCGTTGCCCGAGACGATCAGTACGACTTTCTGGCCCCGGATATCGATATCGTGCTCCTCGATGGCGGCGAGCCCGACCGCCGCGGCGCCCTCGACCAGCATCTTCTCCTGCTCGAAGAAGTGCAGCATGGCGCGGGCGATGGCCGACTCCGAGACCCGGTAGTGATCGTCCATCACCTCGCGCACCAGCGCGAACGTGCAGCGGTTGTCGAGCCCGATCCCGCCACCCAGCGAGTCCGCCAGCGAGGCTTCTTCCTCGACCTCCACCGGCTCGCCCGCCGCCAGGCTGTCGATCATCGCCGCGCCCTTCTCCATGCTCACCCCGGTCACCTGGACCTGGGGGTTGATGCCCTTGACGGCGCGGCCGATACCGCCCAGCAACCCGCCACCGGAAAGGCCGATGAAGACGCGATCGAGGCTTGGCAGATCCTCCATCAGCTCCAGGCCGATGGTGCCCTGGCCGGCCGCGATCAGCGAATCGTCGAAGGGTTCGATCAGCGCCATGCCCTCCTCGGCGACCAGACGCCGCGCCTCGACGAAGGCGTCGTCCTGGGAGCGGCCGATCACCCGCGCCTCCGCGCCCAACGCTTCGATGGCCGCCACCTTGTTGGCCGGCACCAGCTCGGAGAGGCAGATCACGGCCCGCGCGCCGAGTCGCCTGGCCGCCCACGCCACCGCACGGCCGTGATTGCCGGTGGAGGCCGTGGTCACACCGCGCTCGAGCTGCTCCGGCGATAGCGAGGCGATCTTGTTGAGCGCGCCCCGCAGCTTGAACGCCCCGCTCGGCTGCAGGGTTTCCAGCTTGAGATAGACTTCGGCCTCGAAACGCACCGACAGGCTCTGGGAGAGGATCAGCGGCGTCCGTGCCGCCTGCCCGGCGAGTCGTTGGCGTGCCAGATAGATATCGTGAAGCGTGACGGGGTCGGACATGCGGGCTCCCGAAGCGATAATAAAAAGCGGCAGAGCTTTCACCCTGCCGCAGGGGCGCGATCGCATCAAGCCGATGCGGGCAGCCGTCAGTCCAGGTCTACAGCGCCTTCTCGCGGGTCAGCTCGTCGGTCACGCGGTCAACGGCACGCTTGGCGCGGGCGATCACGTCATCGACCTGGCCACGATCGATCACCAGCGGCGGCGCGAAGCCAAGGATATCGCCGTTGGGCATGGCCCGGGCGATCAGGTTCTCTTCCAGCGCCGCGGCGGCGACCCGGGCGCCAACCTTGAGCGCGGGATCGAATGGCGTGTACTCGCCCTTCTCCGGCGCGAATTCCAGCGCGGCCATCAGGCCCTCGCCACGCACATCGCCGACCAGCGGATGCTCACTGAAGGTCTTCTTGAGCTGGGCGTTGAAGTAGGCGCCGGTCTCGGCGGCATTGCCCACCAGGTTCTCGCGCTCGATGATGTCCAGGTTGGCCATCGCGGCGGCGGCGCCCAGCGGGTGGCCGGAGTAGGTCCAGCCGTGGCCGATCGGGCCGTATTCGCCGGTGCCATCTTCCAGCGCCTTCCATACGCGCTCGCCGACGATCACGCCGGAAAGCGGCTGATAGGCGCTGGTCAGGCCCTTGGCGATGGTGACCAGGTCCGGCTCGATACCGTAGTGCTGGAAGCCGAAGTCGCTGCCCAGACGACCGAAGCCGCTGACGACCTCGTCGGCGATCAGCAGGATGTCGTGACGCTTGAGCACGGCCTGGATCGCCTCCCAGTAGCCTGCCGACGGCGGAATGATGCCACCGGTGCCGAGTACCGGCTCGCCGATGAAGGCACCGATGGTTTCCGGGCCTTCGCGCTGGATCAGCGCTTCGAGCTGCTCGGCGCAGTAGACCGAGAACTCGCGCTCGCTCATGTCGCCGCGCTCCCTCCGGTAATAGTAGGGCGCCTTGGTGTGCAGGATGCCCTCGATGGGCAGGTCGAAATGCTGGTGGAACGCGGGCAAACCGGTCAGCGAACCGGCGGCGATGCTGGAACCGTGGTAACCGCGCTGACGCGCGATGATCTTTTTCTTCTTCGGCTGGCCGGTGACGTTGTGGTAGTAGCGCACCAGCTTGATCTGGGTCTCGTTGGCGTCGCTGCCGGAAAGCCCGTAGTAGACCTTGTTCAAGCCGTTGCCGGCGAGCCTGGCGATCCGTTCGGAGAGCGCGATCAGCGGCTCGTTGGAGTGGCCGACATAGGTGTGGTAGTAGGCCAGCTCCTTGGCCTGGGCGTAGATGGCGTCGGCGATCTCGGTGCGGCCGTAGCCGATGTTGACGCAATAGAGCCCGGCGAAGGCGTCGATCATCTCGCGGCCGTCACGATCGACGATGGAGATCCCCTTGCCGCCGGTGATGATGCGTCCCGGCGCGTCGCCGTGGGCGTGATCACGCAGATGGGTGGATGCGTGGAAGACATGGCGGCGATCGTTGTCGATCAGGGTACGGGTATCGGTCATAACCTTTCCTTAACCAAAACGAAACGCCATCGCTTGTCCGGACGGCGTTTCAGGAGCGGGCGCAGCGGTCATCGTGACCCTTGTGTCATACCCGCGTTGAAAGTCCTGGAACCTATGAATTACTCGCCGAGGGCATATTGCCGAGGCAGTAGTACTTGGTATCGAGATACTCGTCGAGCCCCGCGGCACCGCCCTCGCGACCGAGGCCGGACTGCTTGACGCCGCCGAACGGGATCGGCGCGCCGGTCATCTTGACGCTGTTGACGCTGACCATGCCGTACTCCAGCCCGCGCATCAGCTTCCAGATACGACGCACGTCATGGGTGTAGACGTAGGCGGCGAGCCCGTACTCGGTATCGTTGGCGAGCCGGATGACTTCGTCGTCGTCATCGAACGCACAGACCCCCGCGACCGGCGAGAAGGTCTCCTCGCGGAACACGCGCATCTCCGGGGTGATGTCCGCCAGCAGCGTCGGCATGAAGAAGTTCTCGCCGGGGGCCTGGCCCTCGCCACCCAGCTTGCGTGCGCCCTTCTGGATGCCGTCCTCGACGATACCCTTGGCCATGTCGACCGCGCGCTGGTGAATCAGCGGACCGATATCGCTTCCCTCGAGACCGTTACCGACCTTCAGCGCCTGCATGTGCACCAGGAAGCGCTCGACGAAGGCGTCATAGATCCTGCGATGAACGAACAGCCGGTTGGCGGCGAGACAATCCTGGCCGGCGGTCTGGAACTTGGCGGCGACCGCCTCTTTCGCCGCCGCATCCGGATCCATGTCGTCGCAGACGATGAACGGCGCATTGCCGCCAAGCTCCAGCGACATGCGCTTGACGCTGGAGGAACTCTGCCGCATCAGCAGCTTGCCGACGCGGGTCGAGCCGGTGAACGAGATATTGCGAATGCGGTTGTCGTTGCACAGCACCTCGGAGACGGTCGCCGGATCGCCGGTGACGACGTTGAACACGCCCGCCGGAATACCGGCCCGCTCGGCCAGCTCGGCCAGTGCCAGCGCGGAGTATGGCGTCTCGTTGGCCGGCTTGACGATCACCGTGCAACCGGCAGCCAGCGCCGCCCCGGCCTTGCGGGTGATCATCGCCAGCGGGAAGTTCCAGGGCGTGAACATTGCCGAGACGCCCACCGGCTCCTTGATCGTGCCCAATGCGGCGTTGGGGATATGGCTCGGGATGGTCACGCCATAGGCGCGCTTGGCCTCCTCGGCGAACCACTGAATGAAGCTGGCGCCGTAATCGACCTCGCCCCGGGAATCGTCGAGCGGCTTGCCCTGCTCGTAGGTCATCAGCAGCGCCAGGTCTTCCTTGTGTTCGTGCAGCAGGCGGTACCAGGCGTTGAGCTTCTCGGCCCGCTCGTGGACATTGATCGCCCGCCACTCGGCGAAGGCGCCCTCGGCGGCGGTCACCGTCTCGGTGATCTGGGCCGCTTCCAGCAGCGCGCAGTGGCCCAGGGTCTCTCCCGTGGCGGGATCGACGACCGCTTCCTCGCGGCCCTCGCTACCGTGGGTCCACTTGCCGTCGATATAGGCGTACTGACGGAAAAGCCGGGGATCGTTGAGTTTCATGTCGCCTCCTGCAAGGTGTCGGCGGTGAGCAGAACGGCTTGCCTATCCTGCGAGTGCGACCATGTTATCGATTCTGCAGCGAGGAATTTTTTTGTCTCGGTCGATTTACGGTCCGTTTTCTTTCGAAAGGTTTAGCGGGAGTTACGATTTTTTTTTGGTGCCAGGTGGCTATCTCAGTAGCCCTTGAGCCGATCGATCTCTCCGCGCATCGGCTCGCCGGCCCGATGCCGGGCGATATTGGCAATCACGGCTTCTATGGCGCTTTCGGGATTCGTCACGCTGCCGACATGCGGTGTCAGCAGGATGCGCTGGTGCGACCAGACAGGGTGACCTGGCGGCGGCGGTTCCGGTTCAAAGACATCCAGCACCGCGCCCGCGAGTTGCCCCCTGTCGAGCGCGGCGACCAGATCGTCGAACCGCAGATGCCCGCCCCGCCCCATGTTGACGAGCGAAGCCCCCGTCGGCAGTGCGGCGAAGAGCGCCGCGTTGAGGAAGCCTCGCGTTGCCGCCGTCAGTGGCAGCAGGCAGACCAGTATCTCGCTCTCGGCCAGGAAGGTTCCCAAGGCGCTGTTACCGGCGTGACAGCGCACGGCCGGCAACGCTTTCGGCGTCCGGCTCCAGCCACTGCAGGAAAATCCCAGGGCAGTCAGACGTGCGGCTACCGCCGCGCCCATCTGTCCCAGCCCAAGAATCCCCACTCTGCGCCGCGCCGCGGGCAGCACCGCCTCTGGCGACCAGGCACCGCGACGCTGCTGTTCGAGATAGATTGGAAGGTCTCGATGTAGCGCCATGACGGCCAGCGTCGCGTAATCCTGCATCATGCCGACGATACCGGGCTCTTCCAGCCTCACCAGCGCAACGCCGGGCGGCACCAGACTGAGATCGAACTGATCCACGCCAGCGCCAAGCGCAAAGATCACCTTCAGGGAGGGGAAGCGCGAGTAATCCGCCAACGGTGCCCAAGTACCCAGATAGTGCACGGTAGCATCGACGTCGCCCTCGAGCTCTGACACAACACGGAAATCGATCGCCGGCATGCGCTCGGCGAATAGCCGCGCCCAGAGGCATCCGCGCTGGAGATCACCACGGTAGGCGAAGGACGTCATGACCCCGTCATCTCTTCTCGCCCACATCGTCGATAGCCAGTCGCCGGGCTAGCAAGGAGGATCATGCCGTCGTCCGCTGTCGCGCCATCGCCACCAACATCACCATCGCGAACGAGGTCGCCGTCAATAGCGTGCTGATCGCCGCGATGGTCGGATCGATCTCGTCACGTAGCGCAGTGAACATGCGCACCGTCAGGGTCTGGTTCTGACCTCCGGCAATGAACAGTGCCACCATGGTCTCGTCGAGTGCCTGAATGAACGCGAAGATCGCACCGGTAATGACACTGGGCTTGATCTGCGGTAACACGACGGCCATGAATGCGCGGAAGCGATTCATGCCGAGGCTTCTGGCGACCATCTCCTGACTGTTATCGAAACCCTGCAATCCAGCGGCGACAGCGGTAATCACGTAAGGCAGCGCCAGCATGACATCCGCCATGATCAGTCCGGGCAAGCTATGCAGCAGCCCCGTCATGGCATAACTGAGAAACACACCGGCAGCGACGATGATGATCGGCACGATCAGTGGCAGTAGCAGCAGTACCTTGAGATAGCGCACGCTCCAGTGGGTCGAGACGTTGAGCCCATAGGCGGCAGCCACACCGACCGGTGTCGCGATCAACGCGGTCGAGACGGCAGCGATAAGGCTGGTCTGGGCCGCCGACATCCATCCGTTACTGCTGAAAAAGGCGTCGTACCAACGCAGCGAGTACCCCGGCGGCGGGAACGAGAGAAAGCGGCTATCCGAGAACGACATCGGGATCACGATCAGCACTGGCAGCACCAGGAACAGAAGTACCAGGGTGACATAGCCGATGAAGAGCACTCGGCTTAGGCGAACTTGGTTCATTTGACCCCCAGGATGCGTTCCATCGAGACCAGCCTGCTGACCAGATAGAATATCGACACCACCATGAGCAGCAGGACCACGCTGACCGCACTCGCCGCGCCCCACTCGACATAGAGCTGGATGTTGCGGCTCACCAGCATCGACGCCATCACGGTGCGTCCACCACCCATCAGTTCGGGCGTGATGTAGAAGCCGAGACAGAGCACGAAGACCAGCGTCATGCCGGCCAAGACCCCGCTCAGCGAGAGCGGGAAGAACACACGCCAGAAGACGTGCATCGGTGAGCCGCCAAGGCTGGCCCCCGCCAGCATCAAGTCCCGCGGAATTTTCTGCATGGTGGCGTAGAGGGGTAGCACCATGAACGGCAGGAGAATGTGGACCGTCGCGATGATCGTACCGAACTCGTTATGCACCAGCGCCAGCGGCGCGTCGGTGAGCCCCAGCCCCATCAATGTCTGGTTGATGACGCCTGAGCGCTGCAGAAGGATCAGCCAGGCGTAGGCGCGCACGAGCACGCTGGTCCAGAACGGCACGATGACCAGCGCCAGAATCATCAGCGACCAGCGTCTCGGCAGCACCGTCGCGGCGTAAGCGAGGGGGTATCCCAGTAACAACGCCGCCAACGTCACGATGAAGCTGATACGGAAGGTCAGTCCGAACGTGCGCCAATAGACCCCGTCGGTCAGCACGCGCTCGTAGTGCTCCAGGCTGAAGCTGCCGTTCACTTGGAACGACTGCGCGATCATCCAGCCCAGCGGCACGATCAGTAGCAGCGTAACGATCAGCAGCGCCGGCATCAGCAGTGCCAGCATCAGGTGGTGCTCGCGTCGCTGAAACCTCGCCGAGTTGTCCTTCGGCATCGCTTGCAGACCCGGATTGGGCAGCGTCGTCTCTTTCAAGGGATTCCCTCCGTGCAGGTCAGACGGTCTTGGAGTTGCCCGTGCGCGCAACGCACGGGCAAGGACCTCACTGCTGCATGAACTCCAGCCAGCGTCGTTCCGCCTCCACGCCCTCCGGCGACGACCACCACTCGTACGCCATCAATGCCTGTTTAGCGGCATTCTCGGGCGAGCTGGGCAATTCGGCGGCGCGCGCTTTCGAAATGCGATCGGTCTGGAAGGCGGCCGGATTGCCCGGGCCGTAATCGATGTACTTCGGTAAGTCGGCCTGAACGTCGGGAGCGATTGCGGCATTGACGAACTTCATCGCCGTATCGAGATTTGGGGCATCCTTGATCACACAGAGGTGGGTACTTTGCAGAACGCCCTGATTGTAGGTGAACGCGGCCGGCGCTCCCGCATCGATGATCGAGCTGACACGACCGTTCCACATCATGATCATGTCGACCTCTCCGTCGTGGAGAAGCTGGGCTGACTGGCCACCGGAAGTCCACCACGTCGCGATGTATGGCTTGATCTCTTCGAGCTTCTCGTAGGCGCGATCGACATCGAGAGGATAAAGCTCATCCGGCGCCACGCCATCGGCCATCAACGCGGCTTCGAGCGTGCCCAGCGGATTGTTGCGCAGCGCCCGAGGGCCTGGGAAGTTATCGATATCCCAGAAGTCCTTCCATGTCTGGGGCGGATGATCGCCATACGTTTCCGGATTATAGGCCAGCACGCTTGAATAGAATTCGTAGGCGACCGAATAGGGTGTCTTGTAACCATCCGGCATGGATTCCGCATTGGGGATACGCGAGAAATCCAGCGGTTCGATTAGCCCTTGCTCACCTCCACGAATGCAGTTGAACGTCGGCGTATCAACGACGTCCCAAATCGGCTGTCCGGTGGCTCCCTGGGTACGAATCATCGGCCAGGCGTCGGGAGCACTCTCCTGGTTGATGGTGATGCCGAGGGATTGGGCCACCGGATCGAGAATCGCTTTCGTTTGCGCTTCCTGATAGGCGCCTCCCTGCGAAACGAAGGTAATCTGGTCGGCATGAGCGACCTGAGCGGTCGTTGCCAATGGCAGTGCCAAAATCGAGAAGGCTGCCAGTTGAGTAGTCACTTTTCGCGTGAAGCATTGGATCTGGTTCATGTTGTTGTCTCCGCTTCCATTTTCAATTTGTGAATCTTCTGCGTTTAGCGCCCCATTGCGTCCAATAGTTGATACCAGCCCGCGGTCAGTCGGATACCGAATTCCCGCAACGGATAGCACGGCACACGGCGGAAATTCGTGGCCCCGAGAAGACTGACGTCTGGGTTTTCTCCCAGGGAAAAATCCGCCGCCAGTCGGCCCAGATAGTTCGATAAAGAAACGCCGGCACCATTGTAACCAGCCGCAAAAACCATACGGTCATCAAAGCGTCCGACGTGGGGAATCGCGTCCAGCGTCATCCCGACATGCCCCGACCAGCGATACGCGATCTTCACGTCAGCGAGATCAGGGAAGAGCGAGATCATGGAGCGCTGGAGGGCATCGAAGGCGGCACGCGAGTCGTGTTTTCCAAAGGCGCCGCGCCCACCGAAAAGAAACCGCCCGTCCACCTTTCGGAACCAACGCATCATCCGACGCGTTTCTCCATAACTGCGATTGTTGACCAGGAGTCGCTGCTGGAGCGCCGGGGGCAGCGGCTCCGTGGCGATGATCGAGCTGCGAAAGGGCACCATCCTGGTACGAATCCTTTCGCCGGCTTCGGTCTGCCCGCTGTAGGCATTGGTGGCCAGAATCACCTGCCTGGCGCGGACTTCTCCACCCGGGGTGATGACGCTGACACCACCGTCGGTACGTCGAATTCCCGTAGCGGGCGTCCGTTCGAACAGCGCAAGGCCGTGACGCTTGACCAGCACCTCGGCCAATCCTTCCACATAGGCCAGCGGCAGCAGCGTACCCACGCCTTCGCTGAGCACCCCTCCAAAGAAGGCGCGAGAGCCCGTCTCATCGCGCACCGCCTCGGCACTGAGCACGTGCTGGTCGCCATCACCCAGAGCGCGCTGAAGCCACTCTGCCTCATCGGCAATACTCTTGAAGGCTCGCTCATGATGAGCGCAGCGCAGATTACCGCAGCGTCGGAATCCCGCCTGGGTCAGCCCCAGCGAATCGATCAGAGCCTCCAGCTCGTCCACCGCCGTGTGGCAGAGCCGGTGGACCGAGCGTGCCGTTTCCAGTCCATGCTGGGCGGCGATCGCTGGGAACGACTGCCGCACCTTCGCTGAAACCACCCCACCGTTGCGACCACTGGCGCCCCATCCGATCCGATTGGCTTCGAGCACGACCGGAGCCACGCCTCTCTCGATCAGGCGGTGCGCCGCCGCGAGTCCGGTATAGCCACCACCGACGATGACGACATCGGTATCGCGATCGTTCTGCAACGACGGTAGCTCCGACCGGGCCCCGCTCATTTCACGCCACAGCGACGGGATATTGGCGATGGCCGACGAAGTCATCTCAGACGCCTTCCACTGCATCGGCAAGAGCCTTGAGCGTGGAAAAATGGAAGTCGGGTCGAGTGACGCTCTCTGGATCCGGGGTGCCACCAAATCCCTGCAACCCCTGGCGCCGCTCGATCCAGCAGGTCGTGTAGCCTAGCGACTTTGCCACGCCGATATCGTGATACTGACTCTGCGCCACATGCAGAATCTCATCGAACTTGTAACCGTAGGCAGCCTGGCGCCCGCGGTTGTACGCGAAGAAGAGCGGATCGGGCTTGGCCACCCCGGTATCGTCGCAGGTAACGCTGTCGTCAAAAGGGCAACCCAACGTCATCGCATAATTGGAAAAGGCCGTACGATCAGCATTGGTCATCGCGACAAGACGGTAGTGCTTGCGCAAGCGCTTGAGTGCCGCGACCGAATCAGAGAAGGCGGGCCAATTGAGCACCGACAGCTGAAAAGACTCAGCCGAGGCGTCGTCAGCCGGCAGGCCAGACTCGGCCGCCAATGACCGATAGACATCGGCCATCGCACTGCTGGAGCGCCCGTAATACCTGTCGCGACCGCGCTTGTAGACCTCGAAGATATCGTCGTCGCTCATCGCCTCCGTCGCACTGCCGCCAATGCGCCGCACGGCGGCGAGAACACCGGATTCGAAATCGATCAGCGTGCCGACAACATCGAAAGTGAGCACCTTGAAGTTGCTGAGTTCCATATCGTCAATGACTCCCGTTGTTATGACGTTATTGAGGGTGATAACAGCGTTTCTGGGGGCGCTTCAGGCGGCGTTGGCGGTCCGCTTCTGCAGATCGGACACGACGACGGTGTCGGCCGAGTGCAGGACCACGGTGAGCGAAGCGCCGACTGGCGGAATCTGTTGCTGTCCGAAATGGTGACCGGGCTGGCGCAGGCTGACGGTAGAGCCATCCCCAAGCTCCAGGAAAAGCCTCAGGCTGTCGCCCTGATAGACGATCTCGCGCACGCAGGCCTCGAGCCGGTTGTACGCCTCGTCGAGCTGGTTGCCGGTGTCGATGAGCAGCTTTTCGGTCTGCACAGCCAGATAGAGCCGAGCGTCTTTCGGCACGGCTCGCGCGCAGGCCAGCCGTTGGCTTCCGAGCTGCACGTGATGGTCATCGAGGCGTGTGACCGGCAGGAGCGTCGAATCGCCGATAAAGCTCGCCACGAAGGCGTCCTGCGGTGAGTCGTAGAGCGTTTGCGGAGCGTCGACCTGGACCAGGCGACCATCTTTGAGGATCGCGATGCGATCACTCATGGTCAGCGCTTCACGCTGGTCGTGGGTCACATAGATGACGGTCGCGCCCAGTTTCTTGTGCAACTGGCGCAGCTCGATCTGCATGGTTTCCCGCAACTGCTTGTCGAGCGCAGAGAGAGGTTCGTCCATCAGAATGAGGCGCGGCTCGAACACTATTGCCCTGGCCAGCGCCACTCGCTGGCGCTGGCCACCGGAGAGCTGGGCGATGCTACGATCCTGATAGCCGTCCAGCTCGACCATCGCCAGGGCCCGCTTGACCTTGTCCGCCCAACCCGATTTCGGCTGGCGGCGAGCCCTCAGAGGAAAGGCGACGTTGTCCCCCACGCTCATATGGGGAAAAAGCGCATAGCTTTGAAAAACCACGCCGATATCACGCTTGTGAGGTGGCATCCAGGTGACATCGCGATCGCCGATATGGACCGTGCCGGAACTCGGCATCACGAATCCGCCAAGCGCACCGAGAAGCGTGGTTTTTCCCGAACCGGAGGGGCCGAGGAGCGAGACAAACTCACCCGGTTGAATGTCGAGACTGACATCATCGAGAGCGATATTACGTCCATATCGCTTACTGACGGCGCGAATGGACACACCGACGCTACCGCTATCATGTTGGCTCATGATGCTTAGCTCCTTGTTCTTGTCTTCTTGCTATTGAGAGCAGTAGAGCAAAAGGCGGGAGACGACTCAATTGCGAAATACTTGCATCCGGTATAACTTAGGCTTATGTCAAACCTTCGGCGAAAACTGCCCAGCGCCAACGCTCTCTTCGTCTTCGAGGCGGCAGCGCGTTGCGGTAGCTTCACTCGTGCCGCCGCTCAATTGGGCGTGACGCAACCGGCTGTCAGCCGCATGTTGTCGCTGCTGGAAGCCCACCTGGAAGTTCAGCTTTTTGTTAGGACGTCAGGCGGCATCTCGCTGACCGATAACGGCAACATCCTCTACCGAGGCATCGAGGACGGTTTTCGACATATCGAGGAAGCCATTCAGGAAATTCGCGCTCGTCACACCGGAATGGAGACGATCACGCTCTCGGTCTCAACTGCGTTCACCACCCACTGGTTGATGCCACGCATGCATCGCCTTCAGCAGGAATTTCCTACCGTTGACCTGCGCTTTCAATTGATATCGGGTTCGGTCAAGGGATCGGTCGAGGATGTCGATCTTGGCCTTCGCTTCATGACCTCGAATGATGAGGAACATGAGAGCGCGCTGATCATGCCGGAAATCCTCATTCCCGTTTGCAGCTCGGAATACCGCGCCCAGCATTTCCCGGAGGCAAGTACGCCAGGAGAACTTACGCTAATCAGCCTGAGCGACAGCCGCGCGAATTGGTCCGATCTGTTTCCCGAGTTCGTGAGGCTGTGTCCCGCCCCGCCTCACGAGCTCAACTTTTCGGATTATGCCGTCGTGCTCCAGGCAGCCATGCTAGGCCAGGGGGTGGCAATTGGCTGGTTCAATGTCACGACACATTGGTTTACTAAAGGAGCTCTGGTTCCGGCCATCTCCTGCGCGATAATGACCGAGAGGCAATGCCATTTTATACACTCACGCAAAAAACCACCCAGCGATGCAACGCTACGTGTACGCGACTGGCTGATCGAGGAGATCCGTACCGAAACCCGTCAAGTCATGCAGCGCTATCCGGAACTTGCGCTGGAACGCTATCTCGTTGGCTGTCTCTGAAGCCTGTTGCCCAGACAGCCCGTATCGAGAGGACCAGAGTTTACCCCGCAATAGATCTGTGCTCTTCGGGAGCGAAGTTCATCGCACGAATCGTAGTTATGTGGCTAGCCATCCATATCCGAGAACACCGGCGGTCCCTCGCGCTTGACCGTCTTGGTGACGATATAGGTGAAGTAGCGCTCGATGCCCAGGTCGGACACCAGCCAGGCATCGATCAGGCGCTGATAGGCGTCGATACTGTCGGCGGCGATCTTGACCAGGTAGTCGACGCCGCCGCCGACCGCGACGCATTCCGCCACGGCATCGGTTTCCGACACCATGCGCTCGAAGCGGGCAAAGCTCTCGGCGTTGTGCTGCTTGAGTTCGATCTGCACCCACACCGGGGTGCGCTTGACGATGGCGTCGGGATTGATCCGGGCGCTGTAGCCTTCGATGACGCCGGCTTTCTCCAGCCGCTTGACCCGTTCCCAGCAGGGGCTGACGGAGAGGCTGATCGCCTCCGCCAGCCGCGACTTGGTGATCCGGCCGTCGCGACTGAGGATCTCCAGGATCTTGAGGTCGTAGCGATCAAGCTTCATGAGACCTGATCACGTTCCAGCGACTCGACCACTTCCGCGACCACGGCGATGGTATCGCCCATGCCCACCTTGGCCGGGAAACGCCGGGCGATCAGCACGCCGTCGCGCTGGGCACGGTACTCGACCGGCGCCGCGCCGGTGCGACTCATGTCATAGACCCGCGCCAGCACCTCGCCTTCCTTCACCATCGCGCCCAGGGAGACCATCAATTCCAGCAGTCCGGAGTGCTCGCTCTGCACGTAGCAGCTGGCGTCCGGCATGTCGACGTAGATCATGGGTTTGGTCGGCTTCTCGATCTCGCCAGCCATCAACCCATAGTGAATCAAGAAATTGCGCACGCCGCGCTCGGTCAGCGCCAGACTCTGCGGCGTCGAGGTGCCGCCACCGCCCAGCTCGGTGGTGACGAAGGTCTTGCCCTGGGATTCCACCGCGGTGTCGTAGAGCTTGGTGGCGTCGAGCTCGAACATCATCATCGCGTAGGGCGCGCCGAAGGCGACGGCGCCGGCGAGGCTGGCGCTCTCCTGGGCGAGATCGTCGAGCCGGTGGGCGGCGGCGAACGGCACGATGTCCAGCGTGCGGCCACCGGAGTGCAGGTCCAACGCCACATCGCACATCGGTACCAGCACCCGAGTGAAATAGTCGGCGATCTGACTCGTCACGCCGCCATTGGGGTCGCCGGGGAAACTGCGATTGAGGTTGCCGCCATCCAGCGGCGAGGTCCGCTTGCCGGCTTCTGCCGCAGGCGTGTTCATCATCGGCACGATGATCACGCGGCCGCGCACGTCCTTGGCCTGGAGCGTACTGGCGAGTTTGAGCAGCGAGGTGATGCCTTCGTACTCGTCACCATGGTTGCCGCCGGTCAGCAGCGCTGTCGGCCCTTCGCCATTGGCGATCACGGTGATCGGGATCATCACCGCGCCCCAGGCCGACTCGTCGACCGAGATCGGCAGTTTCAGGAAACCGTGCTGAACGCCCTGGGCATCGAAGTCGACGGTGGCGCTGATCGGGCTGGGACGCAGGGATGCGGACATGCGAACTCTCCTCAATGAAGCGGATGACGCGCCAGGGGCCCATAGCCGATTGACGCGTCATTGATAAGGTAACAGGAACCTCGGGGCGAACCCGTCATGCGGCATTGTTTGACGAACGGCTGACGCGGTCTCATTCGATGAACGGCTGACACGCCTTACTTGACGAACAGCTGGCGTGGAAAGTCGCACAGCGGCTCGGCACCATTCTCGGTGATCAGGATGCTTTCGGTGATCTCGAGGCCCCAGTCGTCCATCCACATGCCGGGCATGAAGTGGAAAGT
>NZ_CALFQK010000090.1:0-11034 GCF_937921195.1 uncultured Salinicola sp. | reverse complement strand
CCTGGGGGCCAAGGCACTGGTGGTCGAAGCCGGTGGCGTGCTGGATATGGGCGACAAGAACTTCGTGGTCCAGAAAGGCGACTTCACCGTCGAGACCAATCATGACGAAAGCCTCGACGACATCGAATACCGCGTCGTTCTCGACATGGACGAAAGCGCGCTGAAACAGCAGCCCGAGTACACCAACGACTGGTGGCGGAATGCCAAGACCCAAGCCGCCGAGGCCTGGGAAAACACCAAGCAAGGCGCCTCCAGCGCCTGGGAAGACACCAAGGCCGCCACGTCCGACCTGCTCAACGACGCCAGCGACGCGATCGACAACAACTGATTTCGTTCCGCGCGTTCGTCAATGGCAAAAAAACCGCCGACCCTCGGTCGGCGGTTTTTCGTTCATGGGCGATACTCGAAATCGCCCTGTCGATGCTTACTGCTGGGGCTGCTGCACCATACCCTTCACACGCTGCATCAGTTGCGGATCCTGCTGAATGGCCTGGCCGATCGAGTTGAACTGCTCGACGCTCATGCCGCTCTCCTGAACCGCCTGGACCATTTCATCGTTGGCCTGCTGGCGAATCTTCTGCTGCTCACCTTCATCGGAGGCGTTCTGCAGCTGCTCGGTATAATCCTGGGAGATCATCGCGATGTCCTGCGATGCGTCAGCGAACTGCTGGAGCTGGTCATCGGAGAAGTTTTGCGCCGGAGCCTGCGCCTGCGAACCGCTGTCGGCGGACTCCTGGGCCAAGACAGGCGCACTGGCGAGACCGGTCGTCATCATTGCCGCCGCGAGAAATGCAGTGATCCTTTGCATGAATACCTCCAGATATCGATTTTATGCGTGTGCCCTAGTGGGATGCCGCGTGGGAAGGAGAGTTCCCTCCGAAATGTTTCTCTCGGCAATTTAATGTTTCGCCGGGAAACATCGGCACGCCCGGTGCCGGCGATCTCCCACCGTCACTCGCCCGTCGGTCATGGTAACCATTCCACAATGGCCTGAATACCGGCACGGACCTTGTCCAGGGTCGGCAACCCCATGGGGTCGTCGTAGCGTTGCGGGCAATGCTCCAGTAGCACTCCGCCATCGAAGTCGACGTAGGCCAGGCGCACCGTGAGCTGCAAGGGGTCGCAGCCGAATGCACTCCCCGGCAGCAGGGCCACGCCGGTCTCTTTCAGCAGCCGGGCGGTCAGTTCGGCGCTGGTGGTGATGCCGCGCCGGACCAGGGCCTCCCGGTGAGCGTCGAAATCGGGAAACAGATAGAAGCCACCATCCGGTAGCTGAGTGCGAACGCCGGCCGCCTGCAGCCGCTCGGCGCACCAGTGTCCGATCAGGCCCAACCAGGCCCGTTGGCGCTCGAGATAGTTCGCCAGTTCGGGACTCATCCGATAGGCGACGCAGGCCGCTTCCTGGACCGGGCTGGCGACACTCGACCAGGTCTCCGAGGCGATGCCGAGCAGGCGTGCGAACAGCTCACCGCCCAGCGCTTCAGGAACGTGCATCACGCCCAGTCGCCAGCCGCCAGCGCCACACCACTTCGAGAGCCCGCTGGTGGTGACCGTGCCCTCGGGATAGTCGCGGGCGAAGGCGCGGTGCGAGCCGTGATGGTCCAACGGGCCGTAGATCTCGTCCGCCAGCACGATCACGCCATGGCGCCGAGCCACCTCGGCCAGCGCGCGCTGAGTCTCGGCATCGGGCGACAACCCGGTCGGATTGCCAGGTGCATTGAAAATCAGCAGCCGCGTGCGGCTCCCGCCTTCTCGGCAATGCGCCTCGAGCTGCTCCGGCGTAATCTGCCAGCGCGTCTCGAAGCTGGCCGCCAGCTTGACCGCCGTCTGTCCGGCCAGACGCGCCTGCGGCGCATAGGAGACCCAGGCTGGCGCCGGGATCAGGATCTCCGTCCTGGGCAGCGCCTTGATCAAGGCGAACAGCAGCAGTTTACTGCCGGGTCCCACCAGGACCCGCGATGCCTGCCAGGGCGTGCCATCGATCTCGCTGTGAAAACTCGCGACCCCATCCCGCAGTGCCGGCAGCCCCTGCACGGGCAGATACGCTTTCCGGTCCGCGTGGCGGGCCAGCGCCTCCACCGCCGGGCCGTAGACCGGAAACGGCGACTGGCCGAAGCCGAACTTGATGACGCGCTCGCCACGAGACTCCAGCAGTCGCGACTGTTCGTTGATCAACAGGGTATCGGATGCCGGTGTGGCATCGAGGTCATCGGCGTAGGCACGATTCAACAGGGCGGCGGCAAGCCCCGGGCAGGCGGTCATGACAACTGGTCTCCTGGGTTCGATGGGGTCGTCGGGGTGGAAAGGTCATTCGATCTGCCAGCGGGCGATAAGGGCTTCACGACGGCGGATCGAGGCGACGGCGTCGCCCCCCATCTCGTGGGCCATGTGCGACAGCAGCATCTCGATGGTCACGAACAGACTGCTCATGGGGTTGAAGAAGAACGGCCCTTCGGCGGACGCCAACAGCGTCATGTCGGTCATCGTGGCCAATCGCGCGGTCTCCTGGTTGGTCAGCGCGAGCAATCGAGCGCCCTGGTCCAGCGCCTGGCGGCAGTAATCGACACTGACCCGGGTTTCCGGGCGATAGCTGATGCCCACCACCAGATCGCCCTCCCCCAACTCGCGCCCCGTCTCGAGGTTGATTCCACCGAGAGAGTCGATCAGGCGCACGTCGCTGCGCAGGTAGCCCAGGTAGTAGGCCAGGTAGTGCGCCCCCGCGAAGCAGGCACGCTGGCCAACGACATGGACCCGCCGGGCATCGATCAGCGCCCTGGCGGCACGCGCCAGCATCGCCTCATCGAGCCTCTCCGCGGTTCGCGAGAGATTGCCCATCTCCTCCTGCCACAGCGTCTGTCGCTGGACGGGATAGTCGCCGTCGCTCGGAATCTGACCGAGATCGAGCAGGCGTTCCGCACGGGTGGAGTAGAAGGCGCCGGTGGTCGCATCGGCGCGAAACAGCGCCTGAAACGCCTTGAATCCCGTCAGGCCCAAGGCGTGCGAAAGTCGGGTCAGGCTGGAAGCATTGACGTCATGCTGCTTCGCCAGCGCCGAGATACTGAGCGTGGCCGCAAGCTCCGGAGCGGCAAGCAGTTGCTCGAGCAGTTTGAGCGCCCCCGGCGTCAGTTTCGGTGCCCGGGGCTCTCCTCGACGCGCGGCGATCGAGAGCGCCTGCAAGGCGGCTATCGATGTCGGCGGCATATCGAAACCATCGCGATCGGCCATGCCTCATTCCTCCGTTTCAGTTTTGCAAGATTATACCGAGGCCTCACTATCTGCAAATATTTTTACGAATTTAGAAATATTTTTGCCAACGGTGTCCGTTATATTAGGAGTGCCCGTTATAACAGCGCCCGCTGGAACTCCAGCCAGCTTGAACCCCCTGCAGCCTTCGGAGTCACAATGAACTGCGGACTCGCTAACGACACTCGGAGGAGATTCCCATGAAACACTGGTTGATGACCGGAGTACTGATGGCCGGGGCCTCGTTCGCGACGGGGGCTTCGGCCCAGGCGAACGGCAACGATCCAGCCAATCCGCTGATTACCGACAAGTGGAACTTCCGCCCGCTCATCGTGGTGACGCCGGATGCCGGGCAGCCCGCCTACCGGCACCTGCGCCGGCAGCTCGACCGCACCCAGGCGCAGTTCGATGATCGCGACATGCTGCTCTACACGATCGAAGGAGAGAGCGGCACCCGTCATGGCCGTCCGATGACCGCTTACGAGACCAAGGCGCTGCTCGATGCCGTGGACGTCAGCCCCGAACAGGGCGTGACCACGATCCTGATCGGCAAGGATGGCGGCAAGAAAGTACAGCTCCAGGGCGAGGTCGACCTCCAGGAGATCTACGCCACCATCGACAGGATGCCGATGCGCCAGGCGGGCGACGACTGAAGGGGCGACAGCGCGCCTCGACGGACGCCCTCAGGCTCAGGCGCCCGCTGGCCAACGATGGCAGGGAATCGGCAAGCGATCAGCGCCACAGTGCGAGTTGCTGCAGATAGGCCTTGCGCGCCTGGTGCGGCGTGACCGGGGAGAGCCTGATCGAGGTGCCGGGAGCGCACTGCCCGAGCCGGGCACAGGCGAGGGGCGACAGCGCCCCCAGGCGCGGATAGCCGCCGATGGTCTGACGGTCGTTGAGCAGGATGATCGGCTGGCCATCCGGCGGAACCTGGACCGCGCCCAGCGGAATCCCCTCCGAGATCATGCCCCCCAGCTGGCATCGCAGTTCCGGTCCGGTCAGGCGCACGCCCATGCGGTCGGCGCGGCTATCCACCTGCCAGGCCTGATTGAAGGCCGCGAACAGGCTGGCACCCTCGAAGTGCGCGATCTGCGCCCCGGTGACCAGCTCGAGCGTGACCTCGTCCTGCGGCATGGCCATCGCGCATGGCATCTCGCGGGTCTCGGCGGCCACCGAGGCCGCGATCAACCGATCGCCGATCCGAAGCGCGCTCCCCCGCCCGTCGAGACCGCCCAGCTGCTCGCGGGCGACGGTCGAGAGGCTCCCCATGAACGGCTCGGCATCGATCCCGCCCGGCAACGCCAGGTAGGCACGCAGCCCTGCCCTGGGCTGGTCGAACGCCAGCACCTGCCCCGGTTCGAGAACGAAGCTGCCATTGGCGGGCAGCGTCTCGCCATCCCGCGTGGCGCCGAGATCGGCACCCGCGATGGCCACCGCCATCCTGCCTGTGGCCTTCAGCGTCAGCCCACCCATGGCGATCTCGATGCCGGCGGCATCTGGGGCGTTGCCGAGCAGCCAGTTGGCCCAGCCCAGCGCGATCCAGTCCAGCGCGCCGCCCTGCGTCACGCCGAGATGGCGGGCCCCGAAGCGACCGGCGTCCTCCACCAGCGCCAGCGGCCCCGTGCCCTCGACGACCAGAGCGGCATTGCCACTCGCCGCCCGGGAGATTTCCGGCGTCGCCATCAGCGCTCCTCCAGCGGCGTGGTGTCGCCGCCCTGTTCGATGAAAGCCTCGCGGCTGATCGGTTCGAATCGCACCCGATCGCCCGGGCGAAACAGGCTGATCTCGTCGCGCTCGCGATCGAACAGCTCGACGGCGGTGCGGCCCAGGATGTTCCAGCCACCCGGCGAGCGCATCGAATAGATGGCGGTCTGGCGTTCGGCGATGCCCACGCTGCCCGCCGCCACCTTCTGTCTCGGCGTCTTCAGCCGCGGCGTGGCCAGCGCCTCCTCGACCATGCCCATGAACGCGTAGCCTGGCGAAAAGCCGAGGGCGAAGGCGCAATAATCGCGACCGGCGTGGCGACGCACGATCTCGTCGGTATCGACGCCTAGGCGCTCGGCGATCCTGGTGAGTTCGGGACCGACACTGTCGTCGTACCACACCGGGATGCGATGCTCCCGCCCGGTCTCGGTGGAGGCCGGCTTCAATCCCCGCAGGGCTTCGTCGATCCACTGCCTGGCCTCGCGCTGGGAGAGCCGGGCCACGTCGTAGTGCACCAGCAGCGTGGTGTAGGACGGCACCAGGTCGATCAGCGCCTCGCCGAAGCGTTGCCGCAGCGCGTTGTCGGCGGCCAGGATCCAGGGCATGTGGGCCTCGTCGATGGCGGCGAACAGCCTGACGATGAGGGCGTCCATGCCGACCGTTTCCAGCCGAAAAGCGGGCGCAGTAGAGGGGGAAGGCGACTGACTCATGCGTCGGCCAACTGCTGGAAGGCTTCGCGAATGGCTTTCACCGCCGCCACGGATTCGGCGTTGTCGCCGTGAACGCACAGCGTATCGGCGGGCAGGCGTAGCTCGCTGCCGTCATTGGCGATCAGCGGCTCGCCCCTGGCCAGGGCCACGGCCTGCTCGACGATGGCGCCGCGATCGTGATGCACGGCGCCCGGAAGGCGCCGCGAGACCAGGTGTCCCCTGGCGTCGTAGGCGCGGTCGGCGAACGTCTCGAACCACAGTGTTACGCCCATCTCCGCGGCCAGTTCGCGCACCGGCTCGGGATTGGCGGTCGACATCACCAGCAGCGGCAGCGCCCGATCGTAACGCACCACCGCCTGCATTGCCGCCCGCAGCAGATCGAAGTCGCCGGCCATGTCGTTGTAGAGCGCGCCGTGGGGCTTGACGTACTGGATACGGGTGCCCTCGGCGCGACAGAACGCTTCCAACGCGCCGATCTGGTAGAGCATCAGGTTCTCGACTTCCTGCGGCGAGCAGGCCATCGAGCGGCGACCGAACCCCATCAGGTCCGGATAGCCCGGATGCGCGCCGACTTTCACCCCATGGGCCACTGCCAGCGCCACGGTCTTGCGCATGACGTCGGGGTCGGAGGCGTGAAAACCGCAGGCGATATTGGCGCAATCGACGAAGGGCATCGCCTGTTCGTCGAGCCCCAGCGCCCAGTTGCCGAAACTTTCACCCATGTCGCAGTTGAGCAGGGGCGCGCGCATCGCATTACCTCGTATCGTTGTTGTAGGGAGCCGGGCACGGGAGTCCAGCGGACGAGTCCGTCGGAGGAGCCATTCGGCAAAGCCGTCAGGAAGGCTTTTCACCAGCGTGCCGTGGACAGTGGGCATCCCGGAGACGCCTTACCGCACTTTAAGAAACCGCCAGCCGCAGGGTCCAATCGTTTTTCGCGATGCGCAGTATCGGCACAATCTTTCATTCCCATGGCACGATGCGGGTGGATGGATGCCGGAGAGTTGACGTTCACGCCGCCGCGCCGAAGAATCGGCCATCCCCTTTCGAGTGCACAGCGCCTTTTGAATACCTAACGTCTTTTGAACACCTAACGTCTTCTGAATATCTAGCGCTTTTTGAATACCTAGAGAGAACCCCATGTTCGACTTCAAGGAGCTCGAAGCCTTCGTCTGGGTCGTCAGGCTGGGCTCGTTTCGCAAGGTGGCAGCGCGCCTGCACCTGACCCAGCCCTCGATCTCCGACCGCATCACCCGGCTGGAAGCGGCCGTCGGAGAGTCGTTGCTGGACCGCAGTGCCCGGCCGGTACAGCCGACGCTGCGCGGCCGGGAGTTCTACGCCCACGCAGAACGCCTGCTGGACAGCCGCGAGGAGGCGCTGCAGCTGTTCCAGAATCAGGAGGACTTCTCCGGCACGCTGCGGCTCGGGGTCATCGAGACCATCGCCCACAGCTGGTTCAGCACCTTCCTGACCCAACTGGCCGAACGGCACCCGCAGCTCACCATCGAACTGACCGTCGACATCTCGCCGTTTCTCCACCAGCGCCTGGCGGACAACGATCTCGACATGATCTTCGCCATGGACGGCGTCGCCCCCGGCCTCTCGGTGACGCAGCTGCCGTTGGCCACCTACGAGATGGGCCTGTTCGTGGCACCGCAGCATGCCGAGCGCCTGCGTCAGGGTGGCGCATCGGCGCTATCCCGCCTGCCGTTCGTCTCGTTCAGCAAGCTGGCACGCCCCTATGGCGAGCTCGTGGCCTATCTGGCCGAACTCGGCATCGACGATCCCAAGATCCACTGCGCCACCACGCTGATGACCATCGTCCGCATGAGCATCGACGGCGTCGGCATCGGCTCGCTACCGGTCTCGACGGTGTCGGACGCCTGCGAGCGCGGCGAGTTGTTGCGGTTGGCGCTGCCCACGCCGCTACCGGCGATGTTCTACGACGCGATCTGGCGTACCAGCAGCTATCCCAGCTTCTGCCGGGGGGTCACCCGACTCGCCCAGGAGTGCGCTGCCCGCTACGCCGCGGAACACCCCCGCGATCCCGTCGGTGACGGGCAGTGGGAAGCGGTGAAAGTCTGGCCCGATAGTTTGGATAAGAATTAACGATTTGACGCCGTCGCCGGCCGACTTGAAGAATGCAGAGGTGCCATGTCCCGGTCACGACCCCTTTCAATAACAAGCGGCGTGCAGGAAGACCTTCTCAATAACAAACGGAATCCAACGATGCGCATACCCCATGTTCAGCTGTTGACGATCGCCGTGGCGGGATCGCTCGCCGTCGCGACGCCGGCACTCGCCGACCAGTGGAACCTCGCCTCTCCCTACGGCGATGCCAGCTTCCACACCCAGAACACCAAGCAGTTCGCCGAGGATGTCGCCGACGCGACGGATGGCGAGCTGACCATCACCGTGCACAGCGGCGGCTCACTGATCAGCCACGCGGAGATCAAGCCATCGGTGCGCCGCGGCACAGTCCAGGCCGGCGAGATATTCCTCTCCACGCTCTCCAACGAATCGCCGATCTACGAAGTCGACACCCTGCCCGGCCTGGCCGGCAGCTACGCCGATGCCTACGATCTGTGGCAGGCCTCCAAGCCGATCATCACCGAGCTCTTCGCCAAGGAAGGATTGATGCCGCTGTACGCCGTGCCGTGGCCGGCACAGGGCATCTACACCGATTTCGAGCTGACCGATGCCTCCCAGTTCGAGGGGCTGCGGGTCCGCGCGCCGAACATCAACACCCAGCGCTTCGTCGAGAACCTGGGCGGCATCCCGACCCAGACCGAGGAAGCCGATATCCCCACCGCGTTCAGCACCGGGCGCGTCGACGCCATGATCACCTCGGTCTCCACCGGCAAGTCGATGTCGGCGTGGGACTACGTGTCGAACTACAGCGATGCCAACCTGTGGCTGCCGAAGAACATCGTCTTCGTCAACAAGCGCGCCTTCGACCGCCTCGATGACGCCACGCAGAAAGCGGTTCTCGACGCTGCGGCCAAGGCCGAGCAGCGCGGCTGGCAGATGAGCAAGGAAGACAGCGCCGAGAGTGCCAAGGCTCTCGAATCCCACGGCATCACCGTGAGCGAGCCCAGCGATGCCCTCCAGCAGCAGCTGAAAGCCGCCGGACAGAAGCTGTTCGAAGACTGGCAGGCGCGCGCCGGCGATCAGGCCCAGCAGTTGGTCGATCGCTACCGCGAACGCCAGGCCCAGCAGAGCCAGTAACGTTCGGTGCGACGGCCCGCCTCGCCGCGGGCCTCGTACGCCGTAGACTTCCTTCACTCACACCCGGTGAGTTTCCGCCATGACCTTCAGACTGAATCCGCTCTACCGGCTGGGCGCCTGGGGCGCCGCGGCCTGCATGCTGGCGATCTGCGCCATGGTCACCTTTCAGGTACTGCTGCGCTGTCTCGACGCCGCGTTGGTACTGGTAGGCGCCAGCCGCCTCGGCTACGAGATCAGCGGCGTCTCGGAGATCGCTTCCTACCTGCTGGTCGGCGCCACCTTCCTGAGCCTCGCCTACACCTTCACCCATCACGCCCATATCCGCGTCACGCTGGTCATCGCCCGACTGCCGGCGGCGATCCGGGTCTGGTGCGAAGTGGCGTGCCTGGCGATCGCCCTGGCACTCAGCGCCCTGCTCAGTTGGGAGGTGATCGGCCTGATCCAGGAGAGCCTCGACTACGGCGACGTCTCCTCGGGGCTGATGGCGATTCCGCTATGGATCCCCCAGGCCGTCCTGGTCGTCGGCCTGGGGCTGCTGTGTCTGGCCATTCTGGAAGCGCTGCTGACAACGCTGAGACAGGCCGTGACGGCCCCCTCACGCTACGTGGCCCCCGGCGACGACGACGGCGTTACCGACAACGACAGCTTCGGCGGCGAGTGACTTTTCGCTCCAACAACCAGCGAGGAAGCGCTGAATAAATCGGCGAGCGGGATGAAGGGCAAGGCGCACGGAGCGCAGAAGACGAGACATAACATGGGGTTAGGCGAGTCTTCCAGCACCGCGTAACGCAGCACTTCGCCCGCGCAGACATTTATACGCTGCTTCCCTGAACCGAGGATTCGACTCGTGCTCACGCTCAGTCTTGCAACGCTTTTTACCCTGGCGATTCTGCTCGGCGGCGGCGTGTGGATCGCCTTCGCCCTGCTCGGCACCGGCTGGATCGCGCTGACCTTTTTCACGAGCTTCGAGGTCGGCCCCATTCTCGCCTCCGACTTCTGGGGCGCCAGCTATGGCTGGGACCTGACCGCTCTGCCTATGTTCGTGTGGATGGGCGAGATCCTGTTCCGCTCCGGGCTTGCCGACAACATGTTCCGCGCCCTGTCGCCCTGGCTCAACCGTCTACCCGGCCGGCTGCTGCACTCCAATATCATCGGCAGCGGGCTGTTCGCCGCCGTCTGCGGCTCCTCCGCCGCGACCTGCGCCACCGTCGGCAAGATGACCCTCCCGGAACTCGAACGCCGCGGCTACGACGAGACGCTGGCGATCGGTACGCTGGCCAGCGCCTCCACCCTGGGCCTGCTGATCCCGCCGTCGATCATGATGATCGTCTATGGCGTGGTCACCGAGCAGTCGATCTCGCGCCTGTTCATGGCGGGTATCGGCCCCGGCCTGCTGCTGCTGGCACTGTTCATGATCTACCTGGTGATCTGGTCGCTGACCGCCGGCAGGAGTGGCGGCGCGGGTCATGCCGAGGCGCCGATGCCGTTTCTGGACAAGGTCAGAAACAGCTGGCGGCTGATTCCGCTGCTGGTACTGATCGGCGGCATTCTCGGCAGCATCTACGGCGGCGTCGCCTCGCCCACCGAAGCCGCCGCGGTGGGCGTGGTGCTGTCGATGGTGATCGCCCGCTTCAATGGCCACTTCGACAAGTCGATCTTCCTGGAGTCGATGTTCGCCGGGCTGCGCACCTCGTGCATGATCGCCTTCATCATCGCCGGCGCCTCGTTCCTGTCGTCGGCCATGAGCTTCACCCAGCTGCCGACGCAACTGGCTAGCGCCATCGCCGCCATGGGGCTCTCGCCCAACGTGCTGCTGGTGATGCTGACCCTGTTCCTGCTGGTACTGGGCTGCTTCCTCGACGGGATCTCGCTGATTCTGCTGGTGACCTCGATCATCATGCCGCTGATCAACGCCGCCGGCATCGACCCGATCTGGTTCGGCATCTACCTGGTGATCGTGGTGGAGATCTCGCAGATCACACCACCGGTGGGTTTCAACCTGTTCGTGATCCAGGGACTCACCGGCAAGAATATCTTCACCATTGCCAAGGCTACGCTGCCGTTCTTCCTGCTGATGCTGTTCGCCATCGTGGTGATGCGGGCGTTCCCGGAGATCGTGCTGTATCTGCCCCAGGCGATGACCGGCTAAAGC
>NZ_CALFQK010000089.1:0-7702 GCF_937921195.1 uncultured Salinicola sp. | reverse complement strand
AGGCGATCCTTCAACTGATCGGCACTCAGGATCCGCCCACGCGCGCGCATCAGCGCCTCCAGCAGCATCAGCTCGCGACGCACGAGCGCCACCGGTGCGCCATCCAACGTCACGCTGCGAGCAATGGGGTCCATCGCCAGGTGCCCGTGACGGAGGGAGCGGTCGACCTGCCCGGCGCTGCGGCGCAACAGCGCCTGCAGCCTTGCCGTCAACTCATCAAGGTCGAACGGTTTGACCAGATAATCGTCGGCCCCGCCCTGAAGCCCTTCGACACGACTGGCCACGGCGTCTCTCGCCGTCAGCATCAGTACCGGCATGGCAATACCCGCACGACGCCACTGTTGCAGCAGCGTCAAACCATCGCCGCCAGGCAGACGGCGATCAAGCACCGCGGCATCGTAGTCGATTGCGGCCAGCGCCCCGCGTGCACCGTCCAGCGTGGTCACGGTATCGACGACGAAACCGCTCAGCGCCAATCCCGCTTCAATGCCTGCCGCCACCGGTGCATCGTCCTCCACGAGTAGTACGCGCATGTTTCTCCCGTTTTCACCCGATTCTTTCCCGCCCCAGTCTGACGAACGGCGATGATGCCAGGATGAGTTTGCTGCTCAGTGAGCGGGAGAAAGCCGGCGCGCCAGCCACCAGCCGATGACCAGCGCCACCAGGAAGGCCGCCAGCGGCCCGCTCAGCCCCGGCAACGAGGCCACCGCCGGGCCCGGGCAGTAGCCGGAGAGCCCCCAACCGAGACCGAAAAGTGCGGCACCGCCCAGCAGCCGGGTATCGAGGTCACGGCGGGTGGGCAGCTGGAACCGGGATTCGAGCAGTGGCATCTGGCGTCGCCAGACGAGGCGATAACCGATGAACGTGGTGACGACGGCACCGCCCAGCACGAAGATCAGGGTCGGATCCCAGGCGCCGGTGACATCGAGAAAGCCGATGACACGCGCCGGATCGGTCATGCCGCTGATCGCCAGCCCGAGACCGAACAGCAATCCCGCTAAATAACCTGCCAGCATTTTCATGGTGCACCTGCCAGCCAGTAACGCGACACGAACACGGTCAGCATGGCAACAAGTACGAAGACGAGCGTTGCGGCCATCGACCGGGGCGACAGACGCGCCAATCCGCAGACCCCATGCCCGCTGGTGCAGCCGCTACCCAGGCCAGTGCCCAACCCGACCAGCAGGCCGGCGATCAACATCGTCGGCGTGCCTGCAATTGGCGCGCCGATCACCGCACTGCCGAGCGCTGCCACGCCGCCGCGAGGCGCTACATTGCCCCAGTCGAGACCCAGCAGCAGCAGTAACGCCGGGCCGGAGACCAGCCCCAGCAGGAACGCCAGCCGCCAGCCGCGGTCCCCGCCGCGCTCGAACAGCGCACTGGAGAGAATCCCGCTGATGCCGGCGATCCGGCCCAAGAGCCCCATCAGCAGGGTGGCGGAGAGCCCGATCAGCACGCCGCCAGCGAGCCCGAACCCGGCACTCGATAGGTCCATCCTCATATCTCCTTTGATAGCGTTCGCTGCTCTACGATAACCCTCTCTATTCCGCCGCCGAATGTGCCGCTGCCGGCGTGGCGAGACAGGGATGACTCAAGGGTGCGGCACCCCGACCATGCAGGACACACCAGGCGTCGAAGGTGCTCAGGAAGACCCGACCGTTGAGCGTCTCCAGCAGCTCGGTGCGGCTCAGACGGTCCATCACCGGTCCCTTCACTTCGGCCAGATGCAGCCCGATGCCGCGCTCGCGCAGGCGTCGGTTGAGCGCCTCGAGACTTTCCAGCGCCGTGGCATCGATGACGTTGATCGCCTGACAAGCCAGTACCAGATCCCGCGGCGGCGGATCGCGAGAGACCACTGCCGTGACCAGGTCTTCCAGATGGCGCACGTTGGCGAAATAGAGGCTCTCGTCGACCCGCAGAATGGCCACTCCGGCATCGGTCTCCACCGCGTGGCGGCGCACGTTGCGGAAGTGCTCGGTCCCCGGAATGCGCCCTACCTCGGCGCTGTGGGGCCGGCTGGTGCCGTAGAGATGCAGCGCCAGCGACATGCCCACGCCGACCAGAATGCCCACGTCCACGCCCAGGATCAGCGTCGCCAGCGCGGTGGCGGTCATCGCCACGCCCTCGCCGCGGGCGTAGCGCCAGACCCGCGCGAACGCCGCCAGATCGATCAGCGAGACGGTGGCGATGACGATGGTCGCCGCCAGCGTCGCCATCGGTAGTTCCCGCAGCCAGGGCGACAGAAACAGCATGGCCAGCGCGATACCCACGGCGGTGAACGCGCTGGAAGCCGGCGTGCGAGCGCCGGCATCGAAATTGACCACGGAGCGGGAGAAGCCGCCGGTGATCGGCATGCCGCCGGTGAAAGCCGCCGCCAGATTGGCCCCGCCGAGCCCGATCAGTTCCTGGTCCGGATCGACGCGCTGACCGCGGCGCACCGCCAGCGCCTGGGCCACCGAGACCGACTCCACGTATCCGACGATGCTGATCAGCACCGCCGAACCGATCAGCGATCGCCAAAGCGCCGGCTCCCAGTCGGGCAGGGTTAGCGGTGGCAGACCGGCGGGAATCTCGCCGATGACGGCCACGTCGCGGCCCAGCCATCCCGCCGCGCCGGCGACCAGCGCCGCCAATACGATGGTGGCGATGGGTGCCAGCTTGACCAGCACGGCAGCCACACGGGCCGGTACGTGACAGCGTTCCAGCGCGGACTTGCCCCATCGTCGTATCAGCCACAGCAGCAGCAGCGACCCCAGCCCGATGATCACGGTCGGCAGGCTGACACCGTCCAGCGCCGTGGGTAGCCGGGATAACAGCGCCGGCAGCGTGGAACCGGAGAGATCGATACCCAGCAGCTGTTTGAGCTGGCTCGCCGCGATCAGCACGCCCGAGGCGCTGACAAAACCGGTCATCACCGGGTGGCTCAGAAAGTTGACCAGAAAGCCCAGCCGGCACAGCCCCATGATCAGCAGGATGGCCCCGGAGAGCAGTGCCAGTACCAGAGCCGCGGCGATGTAATTCGGCGATCCAGACTCGGCAACCTGTGAAAGCGCCGATGCCGTCATCAGAGACACCACCGCCATCGGGCCGACGGAGAGCGTCGCGCTACTCCCCAGCAGGGTGTAGACGACCAGCGGCACCAGGCTCGCGTACAACCCCACCACCGGCGGGAGTCCCGCCAGCATGGCGTAGGCCAGCGCCTGCGGGATCAGCATCAGCGCCACGATGATGGCCGCCAGCAGATCCTCGCCCAGCAACCCGCCGTTGTAACGCCGCCCCCAGCCAAGGATCGGGAGCCAGCGTGCCAACCCGGCCCTATGCGGCTGATTCATGATCTGCTGTCCTCGATCAAGTGCGCGCCTGCGGCTTGGCCAGCCATTCGTGCCCCTTGAGCATCAGATTCCAGTAGATGAAGGGGAGCTGCTGCGCCTTGATGTTCCAGCCGAGCCGAGTCGGCCGTGTGGCCTGATTGATCCAGGACGGGAACGTCGGCTGCAACTGGCCGCCGTAACCGAACTCCGCCAGCACCACCCGGCCGCGCTCCACCGTCAACGGACAGGCGCCATATCCCGCATAGCCGGAGGACATCGACTTGCCATCGAGCACAGCCATCAGGTTGTCCGCCACTACCGGTGCCTGCTTGCGCACGGCGGCGGCCGTCTTGGCATTGCCGGTACCGCTGGCGTCGCCGAGACCGAAGACATCACTGAAGTGGTTGTGCTGGAGAGTGTCGGCATCGAGATCGAGCCAGCCACCCTCGTTGGCCAGTGACGATTCGCGCACCAGCCGTGGGGCGCGCTGCGGCGGCACGACGTGAAGCATGTCGAAATCGGTCTCGATCTCTTCGCTGCTATCCTCGCTCGTGACGCGAAAACGCGCCTTCTGGGCCGGGCCGTCCACAGCGATGAGGTTCTGTTGGAACTGCTTGTGGATGCCGTAACGCTGAACGTATTCGTCCAGTGCCGGCACGAAGTCCGAGACACCGAACATCACACCGCCGGCATTGTGGAAATGGACGTCGATATTCTTCAGGACGCCCTGTTTTTCCCACTCATGGCAGGAGAGATACATCGCCTTCTGGGGCGCCCCGGCGCACTTGATCGGCATTGGCGGCTGTGTGAACAGCGCCTTGCCGCCGCGCATCGACTGAACCAGCGACCAGGTGTAGGGCGCCAGATCGAAACGGTAGTTCGACGTCACGCCATTATTGCCCAGCGTCTCCTCGAGACCATCGATCGCCTGCCAGTCGATCTCGAGACCTGGCGCAACCACCAGTGCCCGGTAGCCAAGCGTCGTCTCGTTGCCCAGCACGACCTGGCGGGATTCCGGCAGCAGCTGTTCCGCCGCGGCCTGATACCAGGTCACGAAGCTCGGCATCACCGAATGCATCGAACGCCGGGTCTGCTCTGGGGTGAACACGCCACCGCCGACCAGCGTCCAGCCGGGCTGGTAGAAGTGATCCTGTGCGGGCTCGACGATGGCGATATCGAGATCCGCACGGCGTTTGTGAAGACTCGCGGCGACCGCGATGCCCCCCGCCCCACCGCCGATGATGACGATGTCATGGTACTTTTCGCTCGCGGCTGTCGACTGATTCGTGACTGTCGATTCGTTCATGACTGGCTCCCTTTGGTCGATTCGGCGCAGCACGATAGCGCTTGGCGGCAACGCCTTCTCACTCCCACGCGGCACCTTCCAGGGCGTCGAGCGGCAATTTCAGATAGCGCTTGCCGTTGCTCTCCGGTTCGGGGAGGCGACCGCCGAGAATGTTGACCTGCAGCGCGTGCAGGATCAGCTTCGGCATCGGCAGTTCGCTATCGCGCTTCTCACGCAGCGCAACAAACTCGGCCTCGCTGCTGTCGCCCAGGCGATGCTTGTTAGTCTCGCGCTGCTCACGCACGGTGCTTTCCCACTGCGGCTCGCGGCCGTCGGGCATGTAGTCGTGCCCGGTGAACAGGCGCGTCTCGTCTGGCAGCGCGAGGATCTCCTGGATCGAGTGCCACAACTGGTGAGCGCTACCGCCGGGGAAGTCGGCACGGGCGGTACCGAAGTCAGGCTGAAACAGGGTGTCGTGAACGAAGGCGGCATCGCCGATGACGTAGGTGACCGAGGCCAGCGTATGGCCCGGCGAGTGCATCACGTGGCACTCGATCTCGCCCAGCGTGAAGGTATCCCCATCACTGAACAGATGATCCCACTGGCTGCCGTCGTCCTTCAGGTCCGGCCAGTGGTAGATCTCCTTCCACAATGCCTGCACCTGCGTCACCGGCCGGCCGATGGCGGTGGGCGCGCCGGTCTTGTCATGCAGATAGCGCGCGGCGGAAAAGTGATCCGCGTGCGGATGGGTATCCAGAATCCATTCGACCGCGAGCCCTTCGCGCTCGATATAGGCCAAGAGCTCATCGGCCTGAAACGTCGCCGTCGCACCGGACTTCTCATCGTAATCGAGCACCGGATCGATGATCGCGCAATACCGCGTGGCGGGGTCGCTAACGACGTACTGGATACTGAAGGTGCGAGGATCGAAAAAGCCGGCGACGTGGGGCCGGCCAGTGTCCTCATTGCCTCGTGATAGAGCGTAGGTATTCATGAGGGCTCCTTGAAAGAACATGCCCTTAGGGTAGCTCATAAATCATTCTAACGTTAGATCGTTTTCGAATATGACTAATAACTCTGAAGATATTTCCATGTACATAGCGCACGAGCACCATTTGCTAGAGACAAATAGATGCAACACCAGACGAAAAATGGATATATGCCTTATTCCTACAGCCGTTCAAACAGAAAACCCCTCCGAAGAGGGGTTGAGGTTAACCTGATCGTCACGCGACCAGCTGACGGGCCAGCTCCATTTCCACAGACTCACCATCGCTGTTTAGAGCTTCTAGCCCGGACTCGGGGATATCCCCGGAGGTGCTCTGTGCCACTGCGATCTTGCTGGCCATCAGTCGCAGACAGGCAATCTGCGACGTCTGGGCGTAGCCGAAGAACAGCACACGCACCGCTCGGTGCTGACCAATACGCCAGGATCTTCGCGCCGCCTGCTGCAGCGTGTAGACGTTCCAACCAGTCTGCATGAACGCGATCGTCGGGAAGTCGAGAAGATCCAGCCCGGTCTTGACCAGCTCCGGGTTGGTGATCAGCACATCGATCCCCTTCTCGACCTGATCCGCGATCCAGTCCTCCCGTCGACTGGTGTCGACGCTCGAGCGCAGTACGGCCACTTTGAGGCCCTCTTGCTCGAGCACGCGTTTCAGGCGACTCGTGGTATCGCGCTTGCCGGTGTAGGTGGAGTAGACCAGCACCTTGCGGCCCTGGGCCCTCTCTGATCGGCATAGCTCGACCAGCTCGTCCTCCTTCGGCATCGTCGACGCTTCGTCGAAAATCGACTTGGCAAAGCTGATCAGCGCCCGCGATCTCGGATGCTTGACCGCTTCCGGTCGAAAACAGCAGTCAGGCCACGCCAGCAGCACATTGAGCACCACGCCCAGCAAGGTGGTGTCCTTGTGTGCCAGCGCTTCCCGCAGCGCCTGTGTCAGCTCTCCCGAGAGCTTGTCGTAGGCACTGGCCTGAGCAGACGACATCGGCACTTCCACGAACTCTTCGTCATACGGCGGCAGTACATCGCCACCGATGTCCTTGAGTTTGAGGAAGACCGTGAAGGGCAACACGTAACGCAGGATGCCCTTGGGGCCAAACCCAGGTGCCTTCACCGTGCGCACCGAGGTTTTCCGCCCCTTCGCCGTCTTGTGCCCAGCGCCCTCACGCTCCGAGTAGATGTCCTTGAGGACACCGTGCTCGCGCATGAAGGTCATGGACGCCGCACCCAGTGAGTTGCGCTGGGGACGATAGCCGTCTTCGATCATCACCGGTGTCAGAATCCGGAAGAGCAGATAGAACAGGTCGTCGGCGTAGCCACCCATCAACGTGCCGGTCAGCAAAAGCGTCTTGCGTGCCTTTGCTGCCAATACGCCCATGGCCTGGCCCTGGGCCGACCCCGCGTTCTTGTACTCATGCCCTTCGTCGACGATCAGCAGATCGAAGAATTGGTCGGGGAGATAGCGCTTTATGAACTCGCTCGGCTGGAAACCACCTTCACCGAAACCGAATTCGATGTTGGCCATCGCCCGTTCCATTCTCGTCGCCTGTCGATCGTTGAACACCAGGTCGCCGTTCTCGTCCATCAGGTTGATGAACTCGTGCACGTTGTCGGCCAGCATCGACGAGAGAAACCCCTCCCCGAACTGGTCGACCAGCTTCTCGGACGTCACCTTGCCGATGGTGGGAATGCGCTGCAGCGCCTTGAGCACCGAACGACGGCGGGCATCCCCTTCGGGCTGCCGCTGTCGTATGAGTGTCCAGAGCTGGCCACCGCATCCCGCGCACGCCTGCTGACGCTCGGTCTGCTGGAACGACTCGAACCGAATCGGCTCATTGTCGTTGTCGAGGATCATGCGGCCGCAGTCCGGACACGCCGCGAAGCGGCCGGACAGGGTGCGCCTGGGGGTAGCCACCGGTACCCAGTGAAACCCCATCCGCATCCGTACACGACCCAGCACGAAGAACTCCGGCCGGCCATCGTCTGGCTGTCCCAACTGCTCGCGCAGTTTGAGCAATTTCGCCAGCGTATCCGGTCCGTTGAGTACCCAGACCCGAGCCTCTGGCACCGTCTCGAGGATCTCTCGCCGCCACTTGTAGACCA
>NZ_CALFQK010000088.1:0-20664 GCF_937921195.1 uncultured Salinicola sp. | reverse complement strand
GACGGCTCGTCGGCCGGTGCCTGGTCGTCGCCTTCCTGCGTGGCGGTCGCCGCACTCTGTTCGCCCTGCTCATCGGCGGTCGCTGCGTCTGCGGCAGGATCGAGGCGATCTTCCGGCACTTCGTAGTAGGTCACGCCCCGGCAGGCGGCGGTATAGGGGATCGCATCCTCCGATACGACCGGATCGTAGCGCCAGTTCTCTTCACCGGTCGCGGCATCCAGGGAGATCAGGATGTTGCGGGAGGTGCACAGGAAGACGTCGTCGCCGACTTTCAGCGGCGTGGTCTCGGCGCCCCAGCGGTGATCCAGAACGTCGCCGGTGCGGTACTGCCATGCCACTTCCAGCTCACCCACGTTGTCCGGGGTGATCTGATCCGCGGGGGAGTAGCGAGTCGCTGCGGAGTCTCGACCATAGGCGGCCCAGTCCTCGTCAGCCGGCACATCGGCAGGCTGGGCGTCGCCCACGTCCGTCGAGAGGGACTCGTCGGCCACCGCCGGGACGTCCTCGAGGTGTTGATAACCGCGACCGGGAACGAACGCCAAGGCGCCCGCGACGACCAGGCCAAGAAACAGAACGCCCGCCAGTGAGAAGCCGGTCTTGCGGGACGGGCCGTCCTTGAGCGCCGGCGTGACGAGCGCTACCAGGATGGCCAGAATCAGTACGACATCCAGACGCGGAATCCAGCGCCAGTAATTCAGTCCCGACTCCCAAGCGGCCCACAAGAAGGTCCCTACGAAGACGACACCATAAATGGCGGCACCGGAAATCCTGCCGCGAAACAGTTGGATGCCGGCAATCAGCATCAATACACCGGCGACCAGGTAATACCAGGAGCCGCCCAATGTCGCTAGATAAGCGCCGCCGGCTCCCAGAGCCAGACCGACAAGCGCAACAATGATTCCGACGAGCTTGGCAAAAACGCCGCCAGCGCCGCCGGAAGAAGTCGTAGTGGCCACAGAACTCTCCCTTGAATGACATATTGAGTGCCGAGTGACAGCATACTCCGATGCGATCAATGATCCCGTGCGACAAGCTGCCGCATGGAACAAGCGTAGTCATGGTAATTGAAGCTGACGATGAATTCAGGCCGAAAGCGGCTCGGCCCGACGCCATTTGTCGGATGCAACTCTGTGGCAGGCTGGGCCGCGGGAGTGCCTTGACGCTGCCGCTGAGGGAATGCTCGGGGCGATAGCGGCGAGGGGCGTCTACCTCGCCGATGAGCCGACGGGCACTCTCGTGACGGACGATTTGGTTGGAGGCCGCGGACGTGGCCAGCCCCAGCCTCGGCCACCACGGGCTCGATGGCCTCTCACCGACCAGTCCCGAGCCGTAGGATCGGCGAGCAGTCAATGCGCGGTGGGCAGGCGTTCGATTCGAGGCCAAGCCACTCTCGATGGTGCTTGTATATTTTATACGAAAAGCCTAGTGTCTACGAAAAGCTCGGTGTCGAAACGTAACTTTTCGTGGCAGGATGAATCGACGTCGCCTGGATCCCGGCTTCGAACGGAAGGGCGCAACGCCCGACCCCTTTGCAGTACGAACAAACAATAAGCGCTGAAGGGAGTAATCGTTGTATGAACAAATTTCTCAAGCTGGTCACCGCTACGACCGTCCTCGGTCTGGCCGCGGGGTCTCTGGCCGTGGCGCAGGAAGGTCCGATCGTCATCGGTGTGCAGGCGCCGACGACCGGTTCCGAGGCGACCTACGGCAAGGACATGTTCAATGCCATATCGCTGGCCGCGGACGAGATCAACGCCGATGGCGGGCTGCTGGATGGTCGCCAGATCGAGCTGATCTCCGGGGACACCGCCTGCGATCCCCAGCAGTCGGTCAACGCAGCCAGTCGACTGGCATCGCAAGAGGTGACGGGTGTCGTGGGAGGCTACTGCTCCGGCGCGACCCAGCCGACGCTCAAGACCTACGGCGACGCCAACATCCCGTTCGTCATCGTGGCGGCCAACTCGACCCAATTGATTCCGGCCAACCCTGGCAACGCAGTGATGATCAACTCCACCGGCGACGACCAGGCCAAGACCGCGCTCGATTTCTTCGAAGGCAAGGGCATCGAGAAGTTGGCCATCGTCAACCAGGGTGATGCCTATTCGCAGGATCTGGCCAACCTGACTCGCGATGCCTGGACCGGCGCCGGCCATACCGTCTCGGCCTTCGAGTACGTCAACAAGGGCGAGCAGGACTTTTCCGCACTGGTCAACAAGATCCGCGGCTCCGGCGCCGAGGCGGTATTCTGGACGGCCTACTACGCCGACGGCGGCCTGCTGATTCGCCAGCTACGTCAGCGCGGTTTCCAGGGCACCATCGCCGTGGGTGACGGCTCCAACTCGCCGGAGCTGTTCAATATCGCCGGGCAGGCCGCCGAGGGCGTGTTCGCGTTCTCCAATCCGACGGCCGACTTCCTGCCGGCTGCCAAGCAGTTTGCCAGCGACTACCAGTCGAAATTCGGTAATGCACCAGGGCCTTACGCGCCGCTGGCCTACGATGGCATGCAGCTGATGGCCTGGGCCATCGACAAGGCCGGTTCCACCGATGGCGATGCCATCATCAAGGCGCTCAACAGTGCCGACGGCCAGGAGTGGCTGGCCGGTCCGATCTCCTTCACGCCGCAGCATACCCTGGCGCGAAGCAACTTCGTGGTGCTCGAGGGGCAGGGCGGCAAGTGGACCCGCTACGAAAAATGACGGCTGCATCACCGGTTCGGGCTTCGGCTCGAACCGGTGGTGTTGGAACGCCTCGTAGAGTGTGACCTCCACGTCGCGTTCGTCTTTCTCATCCGCTGTTCGCTGGCCAGAGACAAACGCCATGACCTGGTACGATTCTTTTCTGCAGCAGCTCGTCGACGGGCTGGTGCTGGGCTCTTTCTATGCCCTGGTGGCGCTCGGTTACACCATGGTGTTCGGTGTCATCAAGCTGCTCAACTTCGCCCACGGCGACCTCTACATGACCGGCGCCTTCGCGGGGTTCGGCGGGCTCTCCTTGGTCTCCGGCTTTCTCGGGGCCGGCTGGCTCGGCATCTTCGTCGCCATGCTGCTGGCGATGCTTGCCGTCGGCTGCCTGGGGGTGGTGATCGAGCGGGTGGCGTACCATCCGATGCTCGGCGCTCCGCGCCTGTCGATACTGATCACCGCGCTGGCGGTTTCGCTGGTACTGCAGAACGCGGCGCTGGCGCTGACCGGCGGCCAGTACACGGCCTTCAGTACCGACCTCGGCTTCGGCGGCATCAGCCTCGGCAATCTTTTCCTCTCCTACAACCAGATCGTGCTGGTGGCGGCCGCCGCCGTGCTGATGATCGCGCTCGAGCTGTTCGTCTCCAGGACGCTTTACGGACGGGCGATGCGCGCGGTCTCCATCGACAAGGACATGTGCCGGATGATGGGGATCAACGTCTCCGCCGTCATTGCGGTGACCTTCTTCATCGGTTCGGGACTGGCCGCCGCCGCAGGGACGATGGCAGGCGCCTATTACGGCAGCATCTGGTACTTCATGGGGTTTCTGATCGGATTGAAGGCCTTTACCGCCGCGGTGATCGGCGGTATCGGCAGCATCACCGGGGCGATGCTGGGTGGTCTGATCCTGGGGTTGCTGGAGTCCTTCGGTACGCACATTCCGTTCATCGGCAGCGAGTGGAAGGATGTCTTCACCTTCTCGATCCTGATCCTGGTACTGGTGTTCAAGCCCACTGGCCTGCTGGGCAAATCCGAAGTGGAGAGGATGTGACATGGACAAGCATTCGCCACCGACGCGCCCCGATGTGGACGAGCATGACGCTCACAAGACGAAACCGCGCAATCCGCTCCAGAAACTCTATGCGGCCTTCGAGTCGCCGGGGCGGCGGCGGGCGCTTCACCTCACGATCCTGGCGATCCTGATCGTCACTCCGTGGATCTCGAGTCAGTACACCACGGTCATTCTGACCAACGCGCTGCTCTACGTGGTGCTGTGCCTGGGTCTGAACATCGTGGTCGGCTACGCCGGGCTGCTCGATCTCGGCTATGCGGCCTTCTTTGCGGTGGGTGCCTATACCGTCGGTATCCTGACCCAGCAGTTCGGCGTCAATTTCTGGGCCGCGATCCCCTTTGCCCTGATGGCGGCGGCGCTCGCCGGGGTCATCATCGGCGGGCCGACCTTGCGGCTGCGCAGCGACTATCTCGCCATCGTGACCCTGGGGTTCGGCGAGATCGTGCGCTTCACCGCCCGCAACCTGGAGCTCACCGGCGGCGCCAGCGGGTTGTCGCACATCCCGGAACCGTCGCTGTTCGGCTGGCACATCGATAGCTCGATCGATTTCTATTATGTCTTCGTGGTACTGGCTGTGCTTGCCTATATCGCCAGCCAGCGGCTGTTCGACTCCCGTCTGGGCCGGGCATGGCTCTACGTGCGCCACGACGAGGATGCCGCCGAGGCGATGGGGATCAACCGGGTCGCGACCAAGCTGGCGGCCTATGTCACCGGCGCCATCTTCGGGGCCATCGGGGGGATCTTCTTCTCGGTGAACCTGGGCGCCATCTCGCCGGAGAGCTTCAGCTTCCAGCAATCCGTGCTGATTCTGCTGGCGGTGGTGCTCGGCGGCATGGGCAAGATACCCGGCGTCATCCTGGGGGCGTTCATCGTCGTGCTCGGCCCCGAGCTGCTGCGCGATTTCGGTACCCTGCGACTACTGATATTCGCCGTGCTGCTGTTGCTGATCATGCTGTTCCGGCCGAGTGGTATCTGGCCTGAAAAGAGATCCTAGGAGAAAGCGATGCTGCTGCAACTGAAACAGGTGTCGCTGAGCTTTGCCGGCAACACCGTACTGCACGACGTCGACTTCGGTGTCGACGCGGGACGTATCCATAGCCTGATCGGCCCCAATGGCGCCGGCAAGACGTCGATGTTCAACGTGATCACCGGCTTCTATCGACCCCAGCAGGGCGACATCACGCTGGATGGCGAGCGGATCGTCAAGCGCAAGCCTCATGCCGTGACCCGAATGGGCATCGCCCGGACCTTCCAGAACGTGCGGCTCTTCCGTGAGATGTCGGTGCTGGAAAATGTCATGGCGGGGCAGCACTGTCGCAGTCGGGCCGGTGCGTTGGCGGCCATTCTGCGGCTGCCGAGTCAGCGCGCCGAGGAGCGCCAGATTCTCGAGACCAGCCTCGAATGCCTCGATTTCGTCGGCCTGATGGGCCACCAGGAGCGACTGGCGACCAATCTCGCCTACGGCCACCAGCGCCGGGTCGAAATCGCCCGCGCCCTGGCCACCGAGCCCAAGCTGCTGTTGCTCGACGAGCCGGCAGCGGGCCTCAACAGCGGCGAGAAGCAGGCGCTGATCGAACTGATTCGGCGTATCCGCGACGAGCGCGGCGTTGCCGTGCTGCTGATCGAGCACGACATGAGCCTGGTGATGAATGTCTCCGAGCGCATCAGCGTGCTCGACCACGGCACTCTGATCACCGAGGGCGACCCCCATTCGGTGCAGAACGATCCCAAGGTGATCGAGGCCTATCTCGGCCAGGACGACGAGGAGCTGGCACTGTGATGCAGACCATCAACCGGACCGACGCGCCGGCAACCGGGACGCGACCGGGCAAGGTGCGTCTCGGCATCCGCGATGTCGAAGCCTTCTACGGCCAGATCCAGGCGCTGCGGGGCGTCTCGCTGGACGTCCACGAGGGGGAGATCGTGACCCTGCTGGGCAGCAACGGGGCCGGCAAGTCGACCACGCTCAAGACCATTTCCGGGCTGGTCCGGGCGCAGCGGGGCGAGGTCCAGCTCGAGGGTGAGTCGATCGCCAGGCTGGCCGCTCACGAGATCGCCCGGCGCGGCGTGGTTCACGTGCCCGAGGGAAGACGCATCCTGCGCGGGCTGACGGTCAAGGAGAACCTGGAGCTGGGCGCGTTCACGGTCAAGGACAACGCGCTGCGCCGGCAACGACTCGACGAAGTCTACGGGCTCTTCCCGATCCTGCACGAGCGCCGCCATCAGGATGGTTCGCTGCTCTCCGGCGGCCAGCAGCAGATGCTGGCGATGGGGCGCGCCTTGATGCACGGCCCCAGCGTGATGCTGCTCGACGAGCCCTCGATGGGGCTGGCGCCCAAGCTTGTAACCGACATCATGCGCATCATCAAGCGGCTCAACGAGGCTGGCACCACGATTCTGCTGGTCGAACAGAACGCGCGCCTGGCGTTGCGCCTGGCGCATTACGCCTACGTGATCGAGAACGGTGAGATTCGGATGCAGGGCGCGGCTGCCGAGCTTCGCCAGGACGAGTCGATCGTGAAGGCTTATCTGGGCGTTGGCGAGTAGCAGGCTCGGGAGTATCGAATGCAGACAAGTCGTGTGATTCACAGCGTCAGCTGTCATGCCGAAGGCGAAGTGGGGGACGTCATCGTTGGCGGGGTGACGCCGCCGCCCGGCGACACGCTGTGGGCGCAGTCGCGCTGGATCGCTCGCGACCGGACCCTGCGCGACTTCATGCTCAACGAGCCGCGTGGCGGCGTCTTCCGCCACGTCAACCTGCTGGTACCGGCCAAGGATCCCCGCGCGCAGATGGGCTGGATCATCATGGAGCCGGAAGACACGCCGCCGATGTCCGGTTCCAACAGCTTGTGCGTGGCGACCGTACTGCTCGAGACCGGCATCCTTCCCATGCAGGAGCCGGAAACCCATCTCGTGCTCGAGGCCCCCGGTGGCGTGATAGAAGTCGTGGCGCGCTGCGAAAGTGGCCGCGTCCTCGACGTCACCGTGCGCAACCTGCCGGCCTTCGTCGACCAGCGGGACCTGCAACTGGAGGTCCCGGGGCTGGGCACGCTGCGCGTCGATACGGCTTTCGGCGGCGACAGCTTCGTGATCGTCGACGCCGAGGATCTCGGCTTCCGGCTGTTGCCGGACGAGGCGCGGGAGTTGGTCGAAGCCGGCATCCGCATCACCAATGCGGTCAACGACCAGTTCGGATTCCACCATCCCGCCAATCCCGACTGGCGGCACGTCTCGTTCTGCCAGATCGCCGCACCGCTGACGCGGGAGGGCGACGCCTGGCTCGGACGCAATACGGTGGCGATCCAACCCGGCAAGCTCGACCGTTCGCCCACCGGTACCGGCTGTTCGGCGCGCATGGCGTTGCTGCACGCCCAGGGCAAACTCGGATTGAACGAGACCTTCATCGGCGAATCGATCATCGATTCACGATTTGTCTGCCGACTCGACGGGACCACGCGCGTCGGCGACGTGGCAGCGGTAACGCCGCTGATCCGCGGGCGCGCTTTCATCACCGGCACCCACCAGCACACCCTCGATCCGCAGGATCCGTGGCCTGGCGGCTACCGGCTTGCCGACACCTGGCCACGAATCGGCGGGATGTGAGACGCCGGACCGCCGGTCACGATCAGGGGGTGGCGGGTTCGGGCTGTCGGTCGGGCTTGATATGCGGCCGCTCGGCCATGATGCGACCCAGCCGTTCCAGTGCCAGTTCGAGACGCTCCACCAGCCCCTCCAGTAGCACGCGGCGATCGGCGGGAACGTCGCCATGCTCGGCAATGGCTTCGTTCAGGCGCTTGCCCGCCTCGCGAATGCCTTGCGGCTGGCGGCCATTGGCGCTCTCCTCGAAGCCGCTGGCCAGCGCCCGCAGCAACTGGCGGTGGGCACGCCGGATCACCGGATGCCGGGCGTCGTCGAGTCGATCCCGCAGGCGCAGCGTCGCCGTCCCCAGGTCCAGGCCGGTCAAGCCGAGGATGAACAGGTGGCGCTGGTCTTCGGGCAACATGTCGTCGTGCTGCGCCAACTGCAGTATGCGATCGGCCATGTGGCCGCTGAAGCGGGTCTCGGCATCGCGGATCGAACGTCGCCGCAGCTGGTGGATATCTCTGGAGATGGCGTTGATCAGGCGGCGCCGGCGCAGCCGCGTACCCAGCCCGGGCAGCAGCCGGAAACCCATCACCACGCAGGTCAGGCCGATGATGACGGCGACAGCGCGATTGGCGAAGCTGTCGAAGGAGAAGTCCATGTTGTTGCCGGGCATGGTCAGCAGGATGTTGAAAATCGTGAAGGCCAGGCAGTAGCCCATCGTCGCCGGATTGGTCGCGCCCAGCAGCCCCAGGAACAGCGGCGTGCCGAACAGTATCGCCAGCATCGGAAAACCGTTGGCCTGCGACAGCAGTACGTGGCCGAACAGGAACGCACTGGGGATGGCGGCAAGCATGCCCTTGTAGAACATCATGGTGATCGCGACCGGATTGTCGCGGCTGGCGAAGAACGACGAGAACAGCGTGCCCAGCAGCATGGCGACCATGGCGCTGTTCCAGGCGGTGAGAATCCAGAAGGTGGCCAGCGCGCCGAACACCAGGCCGGAGCGCAGCGCGTTGATACCGGCGGCGAGATGATCGCGATGCCAGGCCAGAGAGGTCGAGCGCAGCTTGTGGGTGCCGGGCGAGGCAATCGCCTCGCGGGCATCCAGCATCACCATGGCGTGGCCGATCGATTCCCGCATCCCCAGCCGGGCGCGACGGTCCAGCGGTGCCATGTCCTCTTCATCGCTTTCGTGCACGAGGTGGCGAAGCTCCTGGAGCTCCTGCCGCGCCTTGGGCACGCCCTTGACGTGCTCCGCCTCGCGGAAACCCTGAGCGACCTGCCATGCGATCTCGACGCTGCGGGGGGCCAGCTTGTCGGCGTGATCGTGCAGCATCTGGTGCAGCGCCTGGAGATTGGCCAGGAAGCGCAGCGTTCGTCGGGTCAGCACGTGGGTGGCGCGGATTCGGCCCGGCCCCTCCGGCCCTTCGAAGCGTGCCGCCTGGCTGTCCGTCTCCAGCACCGTCAACGGGCCGAGGCTGCCTCGCAACGCCTTCTGCATGGCGGGGATGTCGTCGCTCGCCTCCAGGCGCAGGGCGGCATTCTCGAACGCTTCGTTGATGACGGTGTCGGCCTGCGACGAGAGATGCTTGCCGACCCGGGACGGCCACAGCAGCGAACTGACCAGGGTGGCGCAGATGGCGCCCAGGCCCAGCTCCGAAAGCCGCGCCACCGCGATGTCGAAGATGCCGCCGGGCGTGCTGCCGCTGGAGATCACCACGATCAGCATGGCGGTGACGGCCGCCATCAGGCAGCCGTAGGTATAGTTGTTGCGCCACAGCGAGCCGACGTAGGTGCACAGCATGATCCATAGCGTCAGGGAGATCAGCGCCGGGATTCTGGCCTGGGCGAAAAGCGCCATGATGGCGATGCCCGCCACGGCGCCGATGAAGGTACCGCTGATCTGGCAGATGCCTTTCTCGATCACCATGCCGCTCATCGGCCGAATCTGCAGAAAGGCGGCCGAAATCAGCGCCCAGTAGGGGCGGTCGAGATTGAACCAGAGTGCCAGGTAGAGCGCGATCATCATCGCCACGGTCGTCTTGATGGCGAACTTGACCGCCGTGGCGTCGGGCATCAGGTAAGTCTTGACGAGCGGCGGCATGGTGCTCACTGCGGCGCTTCGGCGGCGTTCTCTGCCGGAATCTCACCGGGCGACTGCGCCTGCTCCGTCGGTCGCCGATCGGCCGGCCGGCTGGTCGGCGTGGCGGTGCTGGCGGGTTCCCTGGCGTGCTCGGCCGGATGATCGTCGTCCGCATGCTGAACTCTGACCGTCGCGGTCATCCCGGCGCTGAGCAGCGTCTCGTCCGGGATATCGTCCAGAGTGACACGAACCGGAATGCGCTGAGCCAGTCGTACCCAGTTGAAGGTCGGCTGGACCTGCGGCAACAGCTGATTGTTGAGAGTGGTGTTGGTGTCGGCGATCCCGCGGCCGATCCCGGCGACATGGCCACGCAGGTGGGTGTCGCCGTTCATCAGAATCACCTCCGCCGGGTCGCCGACGTCGATGGAGGACATCTTGGTCTCCTCGAAATAGCCCATGACGTAGTAGGAGTCAGACTGCACCAGCGCCATCACCGGGGTACCGCGAGTCACGTAGTTGCCGGCGGCCAGCTGCAGATTGAGCACATGACCGTTGATCGGTGCCACGATGCGGGTGCGCTCCAGATCGAGCTTGGCGCTGGCGAGATCGGCCTGGGCCTGCTTGAGATTGGCGGCGGCGACGCGACTGTTGATCTGGGCGATCTGACGATCCTCCGCGCTGATCGAGCGGCTGCTCAGCTGATTGCGACGCTGGGCTTCCGTCTGGCGCAGCTGGAGGGTGGCCTCGCGGTTCTCCACCGTGGCCTGGGCCTGATCCAGGGCCGCCTGATAGCGCGCGGGATCGATTTCGAACAGCGTATCGCCCTGGGCGACGAAGCCGGTGTCGTTGACGTTCAGCGTGCGGACCCAACCGGAAACGTCCGGGGCGATGGTGACGACCTCCGCGCGCACGCGGGCATCACGCGTCCAAGGCGTGAAGAGGTAGTAGTTCCATAGCCAGATGCCGGCGGCCACGGCGATCGCGACGACGACGAGGGTCATGAGGATACGTAGCGAATTGCGCATCAAGTACTCTCGAGCAGGACGGAAAACAGAAAAGTGATACCGGCAGTGAACAGCACGAACAGCGAGACGTCGAACCAGGCTTCGTACCACAGCGCGCGCTGCCCGACCACCCAGTGCAGCAACGAGCGCAGGATGATGGTCGCGACGAAGCCGAGCAGGGCATAGAGCAGCAAGGGGCTGATGAAGATTCCGCCAACGGCGATTTCCTGTATACCCATAGGTTCCCTGTGGCGATGGTGTGGCGAGCGGTTAATGTTAGCACGCTATTTAAGTCGTTGTCAGAACGTGCATCCCGAGCGTGACGTCCGTCGAACAAGCCTGGGCCTGTTCATACTATACGCTGTGAGCCGGCCTCGCCGCTCGCGGCGTCGTTGCACGGTGATGGTGGCTCAAATCTCGTCGAGCGCCGGGGGAGCCAGCTCGACGGGAGGCAGATGGCAACACCGATTGCGACCTTCCGCCTTGGCCCGGTAGAGCGCGCGATCGGCTCGCATCATCAGGCTCTTGAGACTATCGCTTTCGTGGCGCTGGGTGAGGCCGATACTCAGCGTCATCGACAGCGTTATGTGGTCATCCACCATCAACTCGGCTTCGGCGACGGCGGCGCGCAAGCGTTCGGCCATCAGAGCGGCGGCTTCGAGGGACACGCCCGAGAGCACGACGGCGAACTCCTCGCCACCGATGCGACCGAGCAGGGCGTCGTCCTGCATCAGCGCTTCGAGCTGGTGGGCCAGCGCGCGTAGCGCCTGATCCCCTATCGGATGGCCATATTCGTCATTGATCCGCTTGAAGTGGTCAATATCGATCAACAGTACGCTCAGCGGGGCGCGCCGGTCCCGGCGCAGTTGCGTCACCGCGGCACGCAGCAGCGCTCGCCGGTTGTAGAGGCCGGTCAGGGCGTCGGTGGAGGCCAGCTGCTGTAGCTCGTGCTCCATCGCCTTGCGCCGGGTGATGTCGAGACTCCAGATCAGCCACGCGGATTGGGCATGAATGCGCAACGGCCTCGCGCTCAGCAGGGCCCAGTAAGGCGAGCTCGGGCAGAGCCGCGCCTCCATCTGATGCACGGTCTCCCCGCGGCTCAGTCGCGCCACGAGCTGTCGATAGTCGTCGCCATTGTCGAACAGCGCCTCGAGGTGGAAGTCCTCGGCACGCCGGGTGCCCGTCTGGGTCAGCAGGTCGTCGCTCACGTAGAACACCCGTCGCTGGTCGGCGCTGATCAGGGTGACGTCGCTCGGCGTCGAGTCGAGAATCGTACGCAGTAGCGCCTCGCGCTCGTGCAGCAGGCGTGTGCGACTTTGAACGCGACGCTCCAGCGAGCTGTTGAGCGCCTGCAGTTCTCCGGCAAGGCGTCGTGAGCGCCGCTGTGAGCTCAGGATGCGTAGCGCGAGGATGAGGCAGCCACAGGCCAGCAGCACCAGCGTGACGGTGAGCCAGTGAAACGTTTGCTGCAGCGCTTGGCGCTCCCTGTCGAGCTGCGCCGCGACGGCGATATTGGAGACGACGATCAGATCGTGCGCCGGACGCAACTGCGCCGGCAGCTCGGCCAGCATGTCGGCGGCCACGCGCCTGGCGCCGGCCTGGTCCTGCCAGTTCAACCGCTCCATCCAGCCCGCGCTGAGCGCGTCGAGACGCTCGATCGTCTCGTGCACTTCGGGCCTGGGTTGCGGCAGATAGTCGAAGACGGGGGTGTGGCGGAAAGGATCGAGAGTGTTGCGCATGACGCCCAGGCGCAGGATCAGCGAGGTGGCGCCGGCCCGGCCGTCATCGACGGCGCGGGCGGTGTCGAGCAGACGCTGTAGCTCCGAGCGCAACTGGTAGCTCTGCCACACTTCGGTGTGCAGGCCGGGGGAGGCGTAGTCATCGCCTTTCTCCGAGATCAGCCTGAGCCCCGCAAGCGCGGCGACGATCATGGCGGCGGCGAGCGCGATCAGCAGCATGACCGGCCAGCGCCGGCCCTTGCCGGCCCCGGCGACGTCTGGTCCGGTCACTGTAGCTGCAGTTCGCTCAGTTGCCATACGGTGCGGCTGTAGTAGGTGCGCTCGTGGAGTTCGGGGTAGTCGGTATAGGGATACATGACGACCAGCGGCCCGTAACGGTCGACGGCGAGATAGTGGCCGTTTCGGCGGTAGGCGACGATGGGGTCGTAGTGCTCCAGGTCCGAACGGGGAATGATGTCGCTGTAGTCGTCGAGGCCCACGGCGAGCATCCTGTCGGGGGCGGCGATCGACCGGCTTTCCAGCAGGGCGTTCAACGACACCCCCGACCAGCGAGCCTCGGGATCGCTGGTGTCCGGGATCGAGCCAGTGACCTCGCGGCTGGGCAACGCTTCCAGGCTGGATAGCGTGAACGACGCCAGCGCCCGGCCGTGGGAATCGACGATCTTCAGCAGTGGCATGTCCGCGGGGTAGGGCGGCTCCTCCGCCCTTGCCGGCAGTGACGACAACGCGATCAGTACTCCGAGGATGAGTGGTCGCAACATGATGGCTATTCCCGGGCTTTCTTGTGTTATCGGCGGGGCGACGGTTTTCTGGATCGTTGTCCTGGCGTCTCCGGCACCCTGTGTCAGGCGTTGGCGTCGGCTACCAGGATGCGGGAGAACTTGACGATCTCGTCGCGGCGATCGTCCCACCCCAGATGATGCCAGAAACGGTGGGCATCGCGGTTGTCCGCCAGGGTGTCGAGATGCACTTTCTCGATTCCCGCTGCCAGCAGTGCCGCCAGGCAGCGATCGACCATCGCTCGTGCCACTCCCAGATGACGATAGTCCGGGTCGACCATGACATGCTGCAGGTAGCCGCGGCGGCCGTCGTGTCCCGCCATGGCGCAGCCCACGATGCCGCTTCCGACGGCAGGCCGCGCGACGAAGCTCAGCCCGGGATTTCGCGCGAGATAGCGCTGCGTTGCCGCGTAACCATCGGCATTTCTGAGCACCACGCCCGGGGTGCGCGACATCATCGCGGCGAAGTCCGCGTGATCGTCGATGGTCATGGGCAGGATGTCGGGCATCGGAATGGAGTTCATGGGGCGGGACTCGATCTGCGGTGGCGACTGAAGCGAATGTTGATGACGGCCAGCCCGGCGACGACCATGGCGCCGCCGGCGACCTTGTTGATACCCAGCGGGTCGTCGAGCAGCCATACGCCGAGAATGACGGCGAAGACCGGCATCAGCAGGGTCAATGGCACGACGCGGCTGACGGGATGCTTTTGCAGGAGCCGGTACCAGAGTCCATAGGCGGCGATCGATGACATCACGGCGGTGTACACCACCGCGCCCCAGCCGGCCAGACCGGCGTTCTGCAGGGCGTGCCACTGGTCGTCCTCGAATAGCCAGCTGCCTGCAGCGACCAGCGGTATCGCGAACAGCGAGATCCAGCCGGTCATGGTCAACGGGGCGATCGGCGGCGCGAGTTTGATGATCATGGTCGAGACGGCCCAGAACAGGGCGCTGGCGAGGAGCAGGGCGGTCGAGGCCGGCGGCGGCAGTGATGGCCCCCCGGCCAGGACGACGACACCCCCGAAGGCGAGAATCAAGCCGAAGATTCGCCGCGGACCAAGCTTCTCCTTGAGGAAGATCGCGGCCAGCAGCGTGGCAAAGGGCGTACCCATCTGCACCAGCAGGGCGCCGGTGCCCGCCTCCGAGTGCTGGAGGCCAAGGAACAGCAGCGGGAAGTGCAGGCCGCCGAAGGTGACGGCCAGCAGCAGGATCCAGGCGAGCTGCTGGCGCGAGATACGAGTGAACGGCACGATCAGCACGGCGACCAGCATGAAGCGGAGTACCGTCACCAGCAGCGGCGGCAGATCCTCGATCCCGAGCTTGATCACGATGATATTGAAGGCCCAGATGGCAATGATGCCCAGGCCGATCAGCAAGTCCTTCAGGGGCACGTACAGTACTCGTCGTTGAAAGGCGTCGTCGACATTGGCGCCGGATGGCCCATTGTCCCAGCGGCTCCAGCGAGAGCAAGGTTATTTTGCTCCCCGGGGACTTCGACGGCAGCGCGCCGGGCAGGGAAGTCGGCTTCCTCATTGCGATGAATGCGTTACCCTACGCTAGGCTGGACCATACTCCCTGCCACTTCCGCCGCCTTTGCACTCGAGAGTCCAATCCATGATCAAGGGAATCATCTTCTGCGTCTGTTTTCTCTTCGCCCAGTTGTTCGTGCTGTCCTACATCGATCACCGACACGGGAGCGGCGAATCCGCCACGCGTCAGGTGACCACGGCGCAGAACAGCCAGCGTCAGCGTGAGTCCGACGACGAGGAGCAGGCTTGACGGTCGGCCTGGCCATCAGGGAGGGAGAGGCATGGTATCGAGAGCCGTAGTTCACGCCACCTGGGTGTTGTCGACGCTGGTCACGATGCCGGTCTGGGGGGAGGCGCCGTCGCGCCAGGCGCTGGCCCTCGACAATGGCGAACGCACCTACACGCTCCAGGTCGAGGTCGCCGAGACCCCGCAGCAGCGTTCACGAGGCCTGATGGAGCGCGATTCGCTGCCCGCCGACGCCGGGATGCTGTTCCTGTACGGCGCCGAACAGCCGGCGACGAGCGCCTATTGGATGTATCGAACGCGAATTCCGCTGGATATCGCCTTCATCGACGGGGAGGGCGTGATACGCTCGCTGAAGACCATGTCTCCCTGCCGCGCCGAGTCGTCGAGTCGATGCCCCGTCTACCCGGCGGGGGCGCGCTTCCGGGCCGCACTGGAAGCCAATGCCGGCTACTTCGCCGAACGCCGGATCGAGGTGGGCGATCGTATCGAGCTGGCGCCCTGGATCCAGTCGCCGTGATGCGCATTCGCTTCCGGCATGAGTCATTCCGATAATGGTGGTCAGAGGCGGCACACGCCGCGGGACCACCGGGAACGCGCCCAGTGACGCCGTTCGGGAATGGACCCATGGGCCGGTTCTTGCCCGAGAAGGCGGAATCCGTCTCTTCCGACGGTTTTTCCGGCCAAAAACTCGCTATATGATGGCGCGCCGTCGGGGATAAGTTATGTTGCAATGGGTAAGTCACGGGCACGGTGCGATCTGAATCACACCCTGACGCACGCCGGTCGGCCTGTTGTCTTCGCGATCGGAACGCCGATCAACACAATAAACGGGAAAAATTCGAGGTATGCGCATGAAACGCCACGCATTAACCGCAGCCGTTCTCTCCTCCGCCCTGATGGGCGCCGTATCGATCTCCACGCCGGCCATGGCGCAGGATCAGCAGTACATCACCATCGGCACCGGCGGTCAGACAGGGGTCTACTACGTCGTCGGTCAGTCCGTCTGCCGGATGGTCAACCGCAGCGCCGAGGAGAGTGGCATTCGGTGTAACGCGCCGTCCACCGGGGGCTCCGTTGCCAACATCAACGGCATCAAGTCCGGCGAACTGAACATGGGGGTCGCGCAGTCCGACGTGCAGTTCAACGCCTACAACGGCAAGGCGCAGTTCGACCAGCCGATGGAGAACCTGCGCTCGGTCTTCTCGCTCCACGGCGAGCCGCTGACCATCCTGGCGCGCAAGGATGCCGACATCAACTCCATCCAGGACCTGAAGGGCAAGCGCGTCAATATCGGTAATCCGGGCTCCGGCCAGCGCGCCACCATGGAAGTGCTGATGGATGCGGAAGGCTGGGACACCAGCGTCTTCTCGCTCTCCTCCGAGCTGGGTGCCGCCGAGATGGCCTCCGCGCTGGCCGACAACAACATCGATGCCATGGCCTACGTGGTCGGTCACCCCAACGGCGCCATCCAGGAAGCGACCACCACCGTCGCCTCCAACCTGGTCCCGTTGAACGACGATGCCGTCAAAGGGCTGGTCGACGAGTTCCCCTACTACAGCATGTCCACCATCCCGGGCGGCATGTACGAGGGTAACCCGGACGACGTCGAGACCTTCGGTGTCCGCGCGACCTTCGTGACGTCCGCCGACGTCGACGACGAGGTCGTCTACCAGACGGTCAAGGCCGTGTTCGACAACTTCGATCGCTTCAAGCGCCTGCACCCCGCGTTCGCCAACCTGACGCCGGAAGACATGATCAGCCAGGGCCTCTCCGCCCCGCTGCATGAAGGTGCCAAACGCTACTACAAGGAGCAGGGCTGGCTGTAACGGCTCGACGTCATTCTCGATAGACGTCGTTGACACTCTGGCGCGGTGGTTGTCTGCAACCGCCGCGCCGTTGGATGGAATCCCCGCGACGATGATCGTCGCATCGAATCAGGCGTGAACCGATAATCGTGTCGATGTCGGTTCACTCACCGGTCGCCAGGGGCGCCGGGCCCTTCCTCGAGTGAGAGAGTTTGAGGGGCAGTATTTTGCAAAACAGCGAACGGAACGCCGAAGGCGAGATATCAGCGCGTGGCGGACAAGCCTTGCCGGGCTGGCGCTCCGGTTTTTCGTTGCGCAACGATTCGCTCGCGCAGGCAATGATTCAGTGTTTCCTCATGTCAGGATCTGCTCATGACCGATAACAAGACTTCCGGCCCCGATCAGGCCAAGCTGGAAGAACTGGCCGCGACCGATACCGGTGGTCGCAAACTGACCGGAACGCCCAACCGCATCCTGCTCGGTGTGGCGGCGCTGTGGTCGCTGTTCCAGCTCTGGATCGCCTCGCCGCTTCCCTTCATTGTCGGATTTGGTGTCTTCAGCGCCACCGAGGCGCGTTCCATTCACCTGGCCTTTGCCGTTTTCCTGGCCTTCATGGCCTATCCGGCGTTCAAGCGCTCGCCGCGGGAGCGCATGCCGATCCTCGATTGGGTGATGGCCTTGGTCGGGGCGTTCTGCGCCTCCTACCTCTACTTCTTCTACGCCCAGCTGTCCCAGCGCCCCGGTGCGCCGATTCTGCAGGACGTGATCGTCGGCGTGGTGGGGATCGTGCTGCTGCTCGAGGCGACACGCCGCGCGCTCGGCCCGCCGCTGATGATCATCGCGCTGGTCTTCCTGGTCTATTCGCTGGCGGGACCCTACATGCCGGGAATCCTGGCCCATCGTGGCGTCAGCTTCTCCGGGCTGGTCAACCACCAGTGGCTGACCACGCAAGGGGTGTTCGGCATCGCGCTGGGGGTCTCCACCAGCTTCGTGTTCCTGTTCGTGCTGTTCGGTGCGCTGCTCGACAAGGCGGGGGCCGGCAACTACTTCATCAAGGTCGCGTTCTCGCTGCTGGGACACTACCGCGGTGGCCCGGCCAAGGCCGCCGTGGTCTCCTCCGGCCTCACCGGCCTGATTTCCGGTTCCTCCATCGCCAATACCGTGACCACCGGGACCTTTACCATTCCGATGATGAAGCGCGTCGGCTTCAGCGCCACCAAGGCGGGTGCGGTGGAGGTCTCCTCGTCCGTCAACGGTCAGATCATGCCGCCGGTGATGGGCGCGGCGGCGTTTCTGATGGTCGAGTATGTCGGCATTCCCTACATCGAAGTGATCAAGCACGCCTTCGTCCCCGCGGTGATCTCCTACATCGCGCTTCTGTACATCGTGCACCTCGAGGCGATGAAGGCCGGGATGCAGGGACTGCCCAGCGGCAACCCGCAGCGGCCCTGGCTCAACAAGATCCTCGGCTTCCTGACCGGGCTGGTCGGCATCATGGCGCTGGCGTTCGCCGTCTACTACGGCATCGGCTGGCTCAAGCCGGCGCTGGGCGATTCGGCTTCCTGGGTCATCGCCCTGGGCGTCGGCGCCATCTATATCGCACTGCTGAAGATCGGCTCCCGCTACCCGGAGCTGGAAGTGGACGATCCTTCGCAGGAGATCACCCAACTGCCGCGCACCAAACCCACCGTGATGGTGGGGCTTCACTACATCCTGCCGGTGATCGTGCTGGTGTGGTGTCTGATGGTGGAGCGGCTGTCGCCGGGCCTGTCGGCGTTCTGGGCCACCGCCTTCATGATCTTCATCATCCTGACGCAGCGGCCGGTCGACGCACTCTTCCGCGGCAAGAGCGAACTGGCCAGCGACATCAAGCGTGGCGGCATGGACCTGTGGGACGGGCTGATCGATGGCGCCCGCAACATGATCGGCATCGGTATCGCCACCGCGACCGCGGGAATCATCGTCGGCGCCGTCGCGCAGACCGGGGTCGGCCTGGTGCTGGCGGACCTGGTCGAAACGCTGTCGATGGGCAACCTGCTGCTGATGCTGCTGCTCACCGCGGTGCTCAGCCTGATCTTGGGCATGGGGCTGCCGACCACCGCCAACTACATCGTGGTCTCCGCCTTGCTGGCGCCGGTGATCGTGCAGCTGGGCGAGCAGAACGGTCTGATCGTGCCGCTGATCGCGGTCCACCTGTTCGTGTTCTACTTCGGCATCATGGCCGACGTCACGCCGCCGGTGGGGCTGGCCTCGTTCGCGGCGGCGGCGATCTCCGGCGCGGACCCGATACGAACGGGCTTCCAGGCGTTCTACTACAGCCTGCGAACGGCGGCGCTGCCCTTCCTGTTCATCTTCAACACCGATCTGCTGCTGATCAATGTCGACTGGCTTCACGGCCTCATCATCTTCATCGTGGCAACGGTGGCGATGCTGATCTTCGCGGCGGCGACGCAAGGGTTCATGCTGGTCAGGAGTCGCTGGTACGAGAGCCTGCTGCTGTTGCTGGTCGCCTTCACGCTGTTTCGCCCCGGCTTCTGGATGGACATGGTCGATGCGCCTTACGAGGAGGTGCCGCCGGCGCAATTCGAACAGGCGCTGGGCGAGATCGGCCCTGACGATCACCTGATGACGCGGATCGAGGGACTCGATGCCTACGGCTCGCCGACCAGCTTCGTGATCCAGGTGCCGGCGACGGAGGGGGAGACCGGTACCGAGCGGCTGCAGAGCCTGGGCCTGCATCTGATGCAGGAAGACGGCAAGACGCTGGTGGACATGACCGATTTCGGCAGTCAGGCGGAAAAGCTGGGCTTCGATTTCGATCAGCAGATCGTCTCGGTGCGTGTCCCCGCCTCGCAAATGCCGAAGGAGCTGATGTGGATCCCGGCGCTGCTGATGTTCGGGCTGGTCGTCGCGCTCCAGCGGCGTCGCCGGGGGCCCACGGCCGGCAAACCCGAGCGACTGGCGACCGCCTGACGCCGGGCCGGGCCCGTGTCGATATGACGGCCGTCTCTCGCGAGGCGGTCGTTTTTCATCCCGGGGTCGTCATCGCGCCGTCGGCGATGACGTCGTCTTGACCAGAAGCGAGGTGATCGTGAGTTTTCCCGACGCATCCATCGATTATCGCCAGCATCCCGAATGCTACCGTATCGGCCATGGCGAACGCGGCGTCTTCCATGTCCAACCCTACAAGGATGAACTGCTGCCGCTGTGGGCGATTCGCAACGAGGCCGATGCCAGGCAGGCGGTCCGCGATCTCTCCGCGCGGTTTCGCGACTATCGTGAACGCGGCGATTTCGTGGGCATGGACATGACGCGCAAGTACCTGCAAATGGGCTATACCCGCGCGAGACGCTACGCGCGCTACCCCGGCGGGCGCAAGAAGGACGCCGCGGGGCGCCTGCGACGACCGGGCAACGCCGATGCCGAGAAGGCCCGCATCGCCGAGCACTATCGTGACAAGCTGGATCAGGTGCGTGCCGATGACGCTTACCAGCAGGCCAAGCGAGAGTATCAGCGTCGCCTGAAAGCCAGGCGTTAATTCCACCGGATTCAAGTAAATCTTCTGACAGGAGCCCGTCGTGCCCACGCTTGCCACCATCCATCGTTATCCGATCAAGTCCACCGCGGGCTCGTCCCTGCAACGTGCCCGAGTCGAGGAGGAAGGCCTTGTCGGCGACCGCCGGTTCATGGTGGTCAGGCCCGACGGCACCTTTCTGACCGCGCGAACGCATCCCGGGCTTCAGCGAGTCCGGGCGCAGTTCGACGGCGAGCGCCTGACCTTGACCCACGATGTCCTGCCCCCGGTGGATGTGGCCCGCCGGGAGTTCTCGGGGCATCCCTTCGATACCCAGGTGTGGGCCGACCCTGTCACCGCCACCACCACGCATGCCTCCCTCGATGAGTGGTTCAGTGACGCCGCGGGCGAACCGGCGCGGCTGCTGTGGCTGGGCGAGCGGTCCCCGCGCTACCGGGACGCGATCGGTGTCAGAGTCAGTTTCGCCGACGGCTACCCGCTGTTGCTGATCTCCGAGGCCTCGCTGGAGGATCTCAACGCCCGTACCGATGGCACGCACGTCATGGCGCAATTCCGGCCCAACCTCGTCGCGACCGGCACCGAGCCCTACGCCGAGGATGGCTGGAA